>RGER01000330.1 GCA_009917815.1 Actinomycetota bacterium | reverse complement strand
GGACCAATATTTTGTGAAATCAGATAATGCGCAAGTTGATTAGACCGTCGATCCAGTTCCCGGTAGCTAACCTCCTCTTCCCCGAATATGAGCGCAACCGCGTGAGGGCTCTTCTCAACCTGAGCGGCAAATAACTCTGGAAGCGTTGTTGTGGGGATATCCTTCTGCGTGTCATTAAACGTAGAGATGACTTGTGTGCGCTCATGCGCGTCAATCAATGATAATGACGCAAGCGGCGCATGCGACTGACTAGAAAACGCCTCACACAAACGCTCAAACTGGCATATCCAGGATGACGCTGTCCGTTCCGCAAATAACGACGCGTCATACTCCAACAATCCCGATATCGACCCATTCGTCTGCGGCGTCAGATAAAGCGTAACATCAAATTTAGATTCATGCAGTCCAACAGCAATGGGTTCAATCTCAAGATCTACGAGATCCAGCGACGCGCCGCCCTGCGTCTGCCAGGCAAGAGAGGCCTGGAAAATAGATGAGTGATAAAGTGAGCGCGTTTCTGTGAGATCCTCCACGAGCCGTTCAAATGGCGCTTCCTGATGTGACAACGCATCCAAAGCAACCTGCTTAGCCCGTGCAATCAGATCGTCACCCGTCAACACACCCTCAAGATTAAGTCGCAACACAAGCGTGTTAACAAAAAAGCCAACTAGGTCCTGAACCTCTGTCACACTCCTACCCGCAACAGGAAAACCAATTACAACATCGTCCTGGCGCGCCAAACGACCCAGAAGAGATCCATAAATCCCCATCAATACCGCAAATAGCGTCGTTCCATGACGCTGCGCCAATCCTTCCAAAGCCCGCGCTGTCTTCTCCTCTAACTCAAAAGAAATATAGCCAGCCTGACGAGACCGATCTGTTTGACGTATATAATCTGTCGGTAGCGTCAAAAACTCAGGAGCGCCAGACAAGGCTTCACGCCAATATTCTAATTGCCGCTCTAACTCACCACTCTCTTCCAACCAGCGCCTCTGCCACGCTGCATGATCCGCGTAACTAACAGAAAGAGCTTTATATCGCGGAGACCTACCTTGCCGTCTCGACGCATAAGCCTCACTCAAATCACGGACAAAAACATGGATCGATATCCCATCGCCTGAACCGTGATGAATATTTACCGTCAAGACATGATCATCTTCGCCTAGCTTCAAGAGTGCAGCATGGACCATCAAGTCGCGAGAAAGATCAAACAAGCGACCCGCCTCTCGCCGAACTCTGTCTTGAATCTCGCCCTCTTGCCTCTCAACTGAGAGCGCGCTCAAATCCTCAACTTGAAGAAGCGCCTGACCTTCAGGAACAGGAATAAGCTTACCCTTTGCTTCTCCATCTTCCTCAACAATAACCGTCCGTAACGGCTCATGACGCAGGATTACATCTCTAAACGCCTCACCAAGCGCAGCAATATCCAGATCGCCCCTAAGCCGTAATCCAACCGGCATATTGTAGCTCGCCGTCCCGCCCTCAATCCGGTCCAACGCCCACATCCGCGTCTG
>RGER01000329.1 GCA_009917815.1 Actinomycetota bacterium | reverse complement strand
TGTCATACACAGGGGGTATAGCATCGATTATCCCCGCGGCTTCCAGCATACGAGAAGCGTGCCATTGTATAATCGCCTCTGGAAATAATGTGAACGAGGATTTGTGCGGCACCTTTACACACACTCTATGGCTCGTATCGGCAACGATTCTTTCCGCCAGACAAATACTTCCGTAACCACCGCGATTCTGTATTCTGCCGTATATCAGTTTACACCGTGTAGAGCCGTTTGTGCGAATCGTCCCGTCAATATATTGTTTCGGAAGTAACTCTATTGGGATTTTCAGGCCCTCTTGATTCAAGCATAACTTTGTTGGTATTTGAAGTGTCCCAGATAAATCGATGGGGTCATATATATTTCCCATCCCTAATCATAATCGATAAAATCAATCTGATGTCATGAGTTTATTATACAGCGCACTGTGACTCGATATGCCTGCGGCAGCATATTTCACTGCGTATATCTCATAGGGGTGCTCGGGTTGCGAAGGTGACCCATATTTTTCTGTGAAAGATTTCGGCGGCTCATGAAAAATGGCGCCTGTCCGCCGGTCTAACCATTCTATATTTACATCACTCAGGGTCAGGGATTCCGCATTTTTAAACATGGGTAGGGGCACATGATGCGTAGCCCAGGCCCAAAATGGCGTATCATAACATGTGTCAGGATTTATGCGACACCTTCTACGAAACTCGAGGGGAATCTCATTTGTCGGCACTGGCGTCCATCCTTCTGCCTTACATTTATCGCGCCACAACTCTGGAAATTTGCGTTGATGAATATGCATCGCCTCGTGGCGTAGCAAATCTGAGAGATTCTCTTCTTTCGCATCCGTAACGGCGGAGTCAGGTAGACAAATAATCGCCTTGGGGCGTGTATGAGGAAATCCATTGTCCGCAGAAGAATGAAGAATCACTATATCTGCTCCATTGAGCAACTCTATGCGATAGATAAGTCCGCGCAAGCGCTGCGCCTCCTCAGGCGAAACGAAAAAAGGCGCATATTTACATTGCGAGCGCGCTAGCTCATTGAGAATAGATGCCTTACATTTTGCGCGATAACTATCGATGCGCTCTGCCTCAATGAGAAGTTTTCTCGCTTCGGACATTCCTATTGAGTATGGTATTATTTGTCTTTAGGGTTCGCACTGGAGGCAATACGCGGCGAGCGCCTCGGCAGGGTCTTCTCCAACTCTTTGAGCATCGCACTCTGCGCGGAAATACTCGGTACCTGTAGACGAGTTTGTACATATTTACGCGGCTCAACGGCGGGCTTCTTTTGGGCTTCCGCAGCCGTTCCTGTAGGACGACGGGCGGATTGCCGCGTGGTGGCTGCCGCTCCCGTAGCAGGAGCTCCAAAGAGCGTGGCGAAACGGCGCTCGGCATTCTTGTCGCATAAGTTCAGCGCATCACGGAATAAATATTCCGTGGCCGCATATTCGCGGTCCGACGCATCCGCCTTTGCCCATGAGCGTCCCCCAGGCGCAACGCAACCGGGAAGCTGCTCCACAATCGGGTCGAACAGCTGCG
>RGER01000328.1 GCA_009917815.1 Actinomycetota bacterium | reverse complement strand
GAAAAGTTCGATATAATTCTAATGGCTTGTAAGAGGTTCGTCGCAGAGAAATTCTCACACTTGTCGGCAGCCTCTCTGATCTCTTCGAGTTCGTCGCCATAGGTCTCGTACATAGTGCCACCAAACGGGGCACGCTGGGCGAGGCTGTTAGTTGTGGGTTTAAAATCCCTCAGCCAGGTACTGTAGCGAACACGCTTCATACACTGTGGCCCTGCGCGACGATGTGGTTTGACACCTCATCCCACTCAGCGTCAAAGAGTCGATCGAACTCTTCGATTGCCGTGCTTCGGGTGAGCTCGGTGTTTTTCATTGGGTTATTGTCGAGAGCTCGAAGGAACTCTTCGCGAATCTGCGTTTTGAGGAAGAGTTTAAGCTCTTCGTCGGAGGAGTGTGTCATGGGTGATTGTGCCTTTCTGTGGCTGGGGTTTGTAAAAAAGAAGCGAGCGCGGGGAGTGGGCCCCACGCTCGCTTTTGGGCGGCTCCACTGATCAAGAAAGACGGGGCCGATGGATTGAACGGCGATCCAAGCGATTAGTGCTTGGTCGTCTTGGAGGGAGCGCTGCCGGTGTCGCTGTACTTGTCGTACAGGTACTGGCTGCCGACAACAGCACCTGCGCCGAGGGTGGCGCCGATGAAGCCGTCGTAGAAGCGTGCCCAGCCCGGGGAGAGCTGGAACTTGACGATGCCGAAGAGGCTGCGTTCTTGCTTAGCCACGTCGACGTTGTTTGCCTGGTTGTTGGTGTTGTTGTTTTGCATACTGGTTTACTCCTTGGTTCATGAACCCACGGTGGGGTGATTACAGTGGCAAAGCATGTTTACCACTATAAAGCTTATACCCGTTTAGTCCGGTTTTTTGCCTGAAATAACGGGGGTATGCCCTCCTTGGCATGTCTTTTAGTTGTAGTTTCGTTCGTGCTCGTCAATCCAGATGAGCCGGGTCTGTGCGCGGCCTGCTCCGCAAGGCTGCCACCTTAAGTGTCCCCGCACCGTTGTAGAATCAACGGAGTAGGAGCGCTCAAAATGGTAGTCCTTGTTAAGAAGTGTAACGGGCACGGTGCAGAGATTCTCCGCGCCGGTCCTATTTCTGAGCTCGGCGCGTTTTTTGTTTGAGAGCTCTTGTTCGGCAGGGAGCCTGACAAGAGTAGGATCCGAAGAGTGCACGTAGATCGCCGCGTTCAGAAGAGCTCGAAAGACGGGGATGCGCGCTTTTTCAACCTCTTCTCGGGAGAGATTGTGTTGAAAGACAAGCACATCATTCCAGTCTAGAGGCGAGAGCTCCCCAATCTTTTTGTTGTCGAGCTTAAAAGTGAATCGTCCAACGCCGGAGGCACCGGTTTCACGTGGGCGATTCACATAAGACACGGCAGCAATCTTGGAGTCTTTGGGTCCGTCTAGGACCTTAAGACCGATCTCATCTGCGGGGCCAATGTAGACGTAACCCCCATCAACCCAATCCATCTCGTCCCGAATGGAATCCTCACCAAATTGGAAGTATCCGAGGAAACGGTCTGGTAGGACTGATACGGGCAG
>RGER01000327.1 GCA_009917815.1 Actinomycetota bacterium | reverse complement strand
GCCAACCGGGTCAGGTCCGGAAGGAAGCAGCCCTAACGAGTTTGGGCGGGTCTTCGTTCAGCCTCCCACCTTCTTTCGGCTAATGGCTTGAGGCGCCGCCTTCGCCTGCTGCGCGGATCAGGCAGAGAGTATCAGCTTGGATCACGAGCATAATGCGTCGAAGCTTACGCTGCCGCGAGCCGCCGATAAGTCGGTTCATCGCCAAGCAGGCGAGGCAAGTCTCCCCCCCTATCGCGTGTTGGCGCGCAAGTATCGTCCGACGACATTTATCGATCTTATCGGTCAACAATCATTGGTTCGCACGCTTGAAAATGCTTTTGAGCTGGGTCGAATCCATCAAGCCTATCTATTAACAGGCGTGCGGGGAGTAGGTAAGACAACGACAGCGCGTATCCTTGCTCGAGCATTTAATTATGAATTGCTTGCAAGTGAAGATCAGTTAGCCATCGACCAGCCGACCATTCATATGCCGAGCTTGGGGGTGCATTGTCAGGCGATCATTGACTCGCGACATGTTGATGTTTTGGAAATGGACGCAGCATCGCATACCGGTATTGATGACGTGCGTGAGATCATAGAGAACGCTCGTTATCGACCTGTAATGGCGCGCACTAAGGTTTATATTATTGATGAAGTGCATATGCTCTCGAAAGCTGCTTTCAATGGTCTTTTGAAGACTCTGGAGGAGCCTCCTGAGCATGTAAAATTTATTTTTGCTACAACAGAAATTGATAAGGTTCCGGTTACAGTCCGTTCCCGCTGCCAAAGATTTGACTTACGGCGTATCGACGCTGGGCTCATGGCGGAGCATTTACACAAGATTTGTCAGGCAGAAGAGGTCTCTATTGATGCAGAAGCGCTGATGATGATCGCGCGCGCAGCAGAAGGCTCGGTTCGTGACGCGCTCTCTTTGCTTGATCAAGCGATTGCTTATGGATCAATTCAAGGCTCAGAAGCGCTCATTAAATCTGATGATTTGCGCCTTATGCTCGGAGTTGCTGACAAGGTGCGTGTGATCGATCTCTTTGAAGCTGTTATGGCAGGCGAGATTGCGCAAGCTATTTCATTAATGCAAGAGCAATATAATGGCGGTGTTGATCCTGCTCAACTGTTGATTGAAATGGCTGAATTCGTCCATTTGGCAACAAAATTTAAACTCTCTCCAGAGGTAACAGATTCAGATGCTTTAACCCCTGAAGAGAGACGGCGGGGAAGGGTTGCTAGCGAAAGGCTGACTATTCCTGTCCTAACTCGCGCTTGGCAAATCCTAATGAAGGGCCTTGAAGAGTTACGCAGTTCGCCGCGGCCACTTCAATCTGCAGATATGGTCTTGGTCCGTCTGGCCTATGCAGCAAAAATGCCCACGCCCAGCGATGCGCTCAAACTTCTTGATTTGGGAGTTGAATTAAGTGGATCGCGAGAAGCTCTAAAAGAAAATCTGGATCGCAAGACTCCAACCTTAACTACAGATTCCGACTCTGCCAGCGTTAAAGCCGAACGCGGACCAAATTTGATAGGTAATCCTTCCATC
>RGER01000326.1 GCA_009917815.1 Actinomycetota bacterium | reverse complement strand
TACCCTTATTCTATTCTGATAAAGAAAAGAACCGGTTAGTAAGGTTGTGTCTATACTCAATATCAATTCGTACGGCGTTTCTTGCTGGCAGATACTGTGTTAATAAAAATTATGAAACTGTCGTTGTAAATGTCAGTCAAAGACTTGCGTACGCTTTCCAGCAAAGGCCGCCTGAACTGAAAGATTTTACCTCTGACCATTACCACGGTAGTCCCCAACTTGATTTTGTCCGATTCTGCGCCGCGCACGAGCGCAATCGCAAGTTGTTTCAACTTTTTTGGCAAGTGCGGGCTGGTATCTTCCACCAAGTTGCCGCTGTTCTTTTCCGCGACCGCTTCTTGCGTGCCCGCGAAGTACGTCTTTGCGATTTTCTGGCCTTCAGGTCCACGCGAAACAAACCGGGCCACACGACCCGTATCCCGCATGTGGGCAGAAGGAATCTGCGTTGGAGTCGAAGACTGCGAGTAGATGTCCTCCGCAAGACGCACGTACGGGGACGTGGCGTTGGACTTGCGCCATTGACGCGCGCTTTCTTCCGCCACGAACACGCCAACCCGCTGCCCCACGTCAGCAAGCGCCGCCAACACCTCGTCCTGCGCGGTCAACTGCTGCTCTGGTCCAGCAACCAACGGCATGGTTTCCAGCAAAGCGCGCTTCTGCCGTGTCGTAAGCGGCACGCTAGAGCCTTCTTGGATTGAGGACGTGATAATCGCAGGACCATCGAGGTTCAGTTCGCCCACCGGCGTGAACTCCGATGTGCCGTTTGCCACCACACCCTTTGAGGTCAGGTGCAAAAAGCCTTCAACCGGCGACGCACCAACCAACCGTTCAGGCTGCATACTCAACATCAACGCGACTTGCTCGCTCAAAACATCTTCGAGAACTCCGTTGACCTCCGAATCCATAAGTTCGGGGTACTTTTCTTGCAGAGCATCATTTTCGCTGTACCTAAGACCGCCGTAGAGCATACCCAAGTAATCAGCGACTCGCTCGAACGGAGGAACAACGTCATCCTCCGCTTCGATCCTTTGCTCAAACTGACGCCGCTCCAGCGCAACAAAACGACGCAACAGGTCATCAAAGACGTACTGCGCCACGTCGTCGTGCAAACGATTTTGAACGTACTCTGAGATATACGCGCCGAGGACGTTCTTTTCGACAACTTCTTCTAGCGTGTACACACGAGTCGCGTGCGGCCATACCAACTGTATGCCGAAAAGTTGAAGTTCCTTAGCGGTGAAAGCGACTAGGGGTGTATGCGCAAGATAGTGCGCAGAATCTTCTGCGTTCGGCAGTTCGTCTTGCGACAGCGCCTCTAGTTCATTAGATAACCGTATGTAATCTGGCCGAGGCTCTCCGTAGATGTGCTTGAAATCTTCGTAATCAATACGCGAGTTGTACGGTGTGTTCTCGTTGGGGGGTTGCAACCCTTGCCAAAGTTCATTTCTAGCCCACCTGCTATCGAACTCATCGCTGCCAAAGTCCGAAAGTTCTTCAGCCGGTCCCTCGGGTATTTCTGGACTAGCGCCCGTGGCGATGCTGCTGAGTTCTTGTATTGCC
>RGER01000325.1 GCA_009917815.1 Actinomycetota bacterium | reverse complement strand
GAGATGGAATCCATCGCCAAGACACTGGCGGTGCTGGAAAGCATCGTGGTGGTGTGGGCATCGAGCGGGCATACAAGTTCCTCGCACCCTCAACCGCCATTGTCATTAACTACAAAACCCTCACGAAGCCTTGGGCGGTTGCTGGTGGAAGTGAAGGTGTGAAGAACACCGTCATCGTTCATCCTGGAACTCCCTTGGAGCAGGAAGTGAGCGTGAGTAATAACTCCTTTGATGTTGATGGTCGCATCGTCAACCTCACAGGCGGTGGCGGCGGTTGGGGTAATCCATTCGAGCGCGCAACTTCAGCAGTTGCTGAAGATGTGAAACAAGGTTTCGTCAGCGTGGCCAAGGCGAAGGAAGATTACGGTGTTGTAGTCGATCCGAAGACCTTTGCGGTTGACGAGAGTGCAACGGCAGCGTTGCGCAGCAAGGTAGGGGCAAAGTAAATGATCATGTCCCTGGGAATGGCAACGGATGACCTTGCTGCACTCGTTGCGGGAGATTGGGCCTCTGCTGCACCGGCAGAGTTGTTAGATGTACCCCTTGCGGTTCCAGGGCCGCAAGCCTGGAAGTAACTCGATATAGCTAGCTATAGAAAAGGACAGATACATGACTAAGAGCAAGAAGTTATTTGTAGCTCTCGCTGCAGTAGCTGCCATGTCCCTCGCGGCATGCAGTTCAAGCGATTCAGCTTCAACCGCAGATAGCAGCGCAGCTGCTAGCACCCAGGCAGTTAAGAAGATTGCATTCTTCGGCTTCTGGAAGTCAAACTCCTTCACCCAGGCAGTTCTTGCTGGCGTGCAGGAAGGCGCAGCAGCTGCTGGCGCAGAGGTTGTTGACCTCAGCACTGCTGGTTACGACGCTGCAGCACAGATCAAGGCTGTACAGGATCAAACCATCAAGGGTGACGCACAGATGTACGTCATGCTTGCTTCCGATTCAGTCGGTATGGCAACTGCCGCTCAAGAGGCAATTGCTAAGGGCATCACCGTTGTGGCTGCATTCACGCCACTCGGCGCCAAGTTCGACACTCTCGAGCCACAAGTTCCTGGCCTCGTAGTTGTTGGCGAAACCCCTATCTCTAACGGCAAGGTTCTTGCTGAACTTGCTGTCTCTGCTTGCGAAGGAAAGGCGAAGTGCAACGTTGCCTACCTCGAAGGCTTCAAGGCTCTTCCTCTCGACAACGCACGCACCGCAGCATTCGTTGACACTCTCAAGGCATCTTCCGCTAAGGGTTCAGTCATCAAGCTCGTTGCTCAAGTTGAAGGTGGCTACGCTGCCGATAGCGGCAAGAAGGCTGCACAAGACGTACTTCAGGCACACCCAGAGGTCAACGTCATGGTTGGTTCTTCACAAGCAATTCTCGGCGCCACTGACGTCGTAGACACCACCAAGGTTGCCCTCATCGGCAACGGTTCTTCTACCGAGGCATACGCCAACGTGAAGAGCGACATCGACCAGTTCGACTCATTGTCGCGCCAGCTCGAGGACGTCGAAGTCCTGCACGAGATGGCCCGCGAAGTCGACGACGCGTCCCAGGAGTCCGACATCGAATCGGGGA
>RGER01000324.1 GCA_009917815.1 Actinomycetota bacterium | reverse complement strand
CATGAAATGCTTTCATATCGAACTATAGGTTTTATAATGCCTCCTCCCTCACATCGCAGCCATATCGGACGGTGTTACATCTTCCGCACCGTTCATACTTGCTCCATTTTCCGCAAGAGATGTGTCGACGGCATCTGTATCCGGGCCGTTCTGGAGGGGAGGATTCTCCATAGGGGGTCTATCGACACTCTCATTTGGAGAGCCTGCGAAGCCCTCAGCGGGAGTAGGGATTCTCACCCGCGCCTTTGAAGAAGCCGGTATACTTGCCCCAGGCACCCCCTCTTTCGCAAGGGTATCCATGGCCAGCAAAGGGCTATGATCAAGAATATTAGGTGACTCGAGTACACCTGTAATCTCCTGTACTTTCGGGGCGAGTGGCTCGTGCTGTTTCACACTCTCTATCCGGGTATGTACACTCGGCGCATCCCTCACTTGGAATGCCTCAACACCAACCGGCTCGAAAGGTCTCGGTACAAAGAGCCTATTCAAATCACGGATAAATAGGCTCGCTAGCATAAATCCGAGGACGACTCCTTCGGAGCGTAGAACGGCGAACAAAAGAACACTCACGCCCGCTGTAGCGAATGATGTGGTTAGCGGCTGCGTCACGAAAATATAGAGTCCTACGAGCAATATGGCACCTGTTAGCGTATTCTTATCTAAGGTCATGTGTTCCTCTTCTAACGATATGTGCCAAACTTTTTAATGTCGTGTTGTTATCTCAAAATAAGCACCCCTTAGGGGTGCTTAAGTTCTGCACAACACCTTACACACTCAGGAGCGGAACAATAATGCGCTGTAAGACCCAGAACACGAGTCCTGCGGCGAGGCACTTCACGAGTAGGCCGAGCCAGGTTAGCTCTCCCGTCGATTTTACCATAGAGGGCACATAGTGTGCGAATAGGAAATTCACTACAGGGAGGCTGAAAACGAAGACGATAATCGCGACAAAGAAGGCCACGCGGAACTCGTCTAGACTGCGCGAGAACCATGAGCGCTTCGGAGGAGGCGGAGGAGGTGCCGGTCGCTCTTGAGGAGCGTAGGCCGCCCCCGCCATCGTGCCCTGCGGTGCAGCCTGCGGCTGCGTGTTCATCATTTGCGTAAAATCTGCCGGAGTAGGATGACTATTACCAATCATATGCGATGTGATAGGGCCGTTGTCCATCGCATGCGGAGCCGTAGTATTCGGATTCGGCGCATTAATCACTCCCATACCAGAGCCACCTACGGCCGGAGGAGGCATGGGTGACGGAGGACCACCGTTCATCTCATTGAGAATATTCTGAACAAAGTCGCCGTCACCCGCAGCCGGGGCAGTATCGAGCTCTGATAATAGCGTGCTCATTCTGACCAATCGGGTTAAAAATCATTCACCGAACGAAACGCTCAAATGGCTCGATCATCCCCTCCAAAGGACAATCCTTGTGCTGGACCTCAAATTTGTAGCATTTGCTTCCCAGCTGATACGTGGATGATTTGACTTCCTCATAGGGCGGTGCCTTGCGTACATGACACTCCTCCCCTTTACAAATAGGTTTCAAGAGAGCCATGAGCCCTAGGC
>RGER01000323.1 GCA_009917815.1 Actinomycetota bacterium | reverse complement strand
TCGTCTTTGTATTGACCGGGTTATCGCGAAGTTCGGGGTATCGGAAAGATTAGCCTGCAGGGTTCTGGGTCAACATCGCTCTACGCAACGTAAGGTTGCCACGAGCCGTGATGATGAGGCCTCTCTAACTGCGGATATCATTGAGTTGGCGACCCAGTATGGCCGTTATGGCTATCGGCGGATTACAGCCTTATTGCGCCAGGCTGGCTGGGTTGTGAATGCGAAGCGTGTTGAGCGGATCTGGCGACGAGAGGGGCTTAAAGTCCCCAGTAAGCAACCCAAGCGTAAGCGGCTTTGGCTGAATAACGGTTCCTGTATTCGTCTAAGGCCACAGCATGTCAACCATGTCTGGTCTTATGATTTTGTTGAAGACCGAACGCATGATGGACGAAAATATCGCATGCTGAATATTATTGATGAGTATACGCGAGAATGTCTTGCAATCAGGATTGATCGACGGCTGAACTCGACATCAGTCATAGACGTTCTGTCAGACCTATTCGTTATGCGCGGCATTCCCAAATTTATACGTTCAGATAATGGACCCGAGTTTATTGCCCAAGCTGTGCAAGATTGGATCACAGCGGTGGGAGCCAAGACCGCTTACATCACGCCAGGAAGCCCCTGGGAAAATGGATACTGCGAAAGCTTCAACGCAAGATTGAGGGATGAGCTCCTCAACGGAGAGATCTTCTATTCATTGCAGGAAGCAAAGATCGTGATCGAAAACTGGCGTAAGGATTACAATACGAAAAGGCCGCATTCATCTCTGGGTTATCGGCCGCCAGCACCAGAAAGCTTCATGCCGCAGCGCCCGTCTGCGCTACCCAAACCAGCTCCGCCGGGCGCTTGCGGCTTGGCAAACAGGCATGCCTTAAACTAACATTCAATTGGACCACCTTCGGGGGGCATATCAATCTTCGGAAGAAGTGAAAGATAGCTTGGACGAGTTTCTAGCGCTGCGATGAGCGACGTGAGCCCGTGTCGAGCATATGGTCTATGATAAGACGGGGTCAGTCGGGGTGAGTTGTCTTGATCCAGCATATAATCGCTGATTTATCTCCCTAACATTTATAACCCATTGGTGTATTCTTTTTTAAATAGAACTAATCAGAAAGATTGGAGATCTGCTTTGCGAATTGCTATTTCAGGGTCTCATTCACTTGGAAAATCAACTGTGGTCAATGACTGGGTTGCAGCTCATCCAGACTTCCATCGAGAGGAGGAGCCCTATCGAGTCTTAGGGCTCAATGGCCCATATGAAATTTGCTTTCGTGAAGCCTCGACTAGATTACAAAACGGCATTCAGCTCTATTATAATATTAGTCGAATTCATCGCTATCCTGCCACGGCAGATAAAGTAATTTTTGACCGTGCGCCTGTGGATTACATCGCTTATTCTCAATATACCGCAAATCAGGGAACTACAGATATTGATGATGATTTTGTAGAATCTATGGTTCCAGCAGTAAGAGAATCTCTTGATCATTTAGATATACTTGCCTTTGTTCCTAAGTCAGATGCTTGGCCTGTAGAAATGGAAGAAGACGGAATCCGCCCC
>RGER01000322.1 GCA_009917815.1 Actinomycetota bacterium | reverse complement strand
CGGCGGGGTCGCCATTCTCATCCGTGTCTGTAAAGTATAGTTCGCAATCAATGATCAGAGTCTTCGTGTCGTTCCAGCCAAATATGCTAACAAAGAGACCCTGTGTACAAAGGGGACGAAGAAACTGCTCGATGTGTTCCCAATGAGGCTGTGGCATGCCGATGTTAATGGCTGAATAGGCTGGCGATGGCTTCAATTTTCCCCCCGAAAATACGCCTCCTCCATCTTTTTAGACATAGCTACAGAAGCTTCACTGCAACAATTTGGCCATGGCTCTTTATTGGGATTCCCACAGCGGTGCACAACGCATTTAACTTCTGCGCGGGGTGGTTTTAGAAGCTCGCGAAAGAGTTCAGGAACGGGCTCCTTCGGTGTATCCCAGGGCCTGTATGGCTCAATACAGATCGCCATGAGCTGTCCCGCCTCCGAGGTCATAGCATCAATCAGAGGATCTAAATGCCTTCGGATGAAGGAAATCACCAGCTGTGAACTGCGGTAGAGAGACTCGTCATAGCCGCAGATGGTCGCATGGAAGGCAATAAGATTCGGTGCCACGCAAATCGCAACGGCTTCCTTCGTGACGACCACCATTCGGTAAATATCCGTGCGAATCTGTTTGAGTTGCTCCTTTGTCTTGTCATCATAGTCGGGGGCCAGCTGCTCGTGCCACACGATGTCGTGTAACTTTTGGATGAGCTCAAGGACGGGGAATGGGGCCTTGTCCGAGCGCTGTTGAAACGCAGTAGGAAGAAGCTCGCCGAACTCGCGCAACTTTGCAGAGAGGTGCGAGTAAAGCGATACGGGGCTTCTGGGCTTGGACATTGTGTTAAATGCTATAATACAGTAAAAATAGTTCAATTTTTACTAGTCCCCACTACAGCTTCTAGCACGACGGAGACGACGATGGCTGCGAGAACCTCCTTCTGCGCTGCTGAAGAATCCTGTCGGTGATTGTCTAATAGGAAGCAGAGGCACGCCATTCCATCTCTTAGCAGCCTCCTCCCGCGCTTTGGCAAAGTGAGCCATCGCCTCTGCTTCTGCTTTTGCCTTTGCGGCCGCAGCCTCCGCCGCCCTCGCCGCCGCTTCTGCGGCTCGCGCTGCTTCTTTTGCTGCTACGGCTTCTGCCCTCGCAGCTTCCGCAGCCGCTTGTAAGCGCGCGACTCTATTCCGCGCCGCGCTTTTGTTGCGCATCGTAAATGCCGAACGCCTTGCGTTGGAACTAGTAGCTCGAAGAGTCCCTGGTGCAACCCGAGTCGCCCCGGTCTTCGCTGCACCGCGAGGTTCAGGTCGGCGGGTGCCTGAAGGTTGATAGTTTATCATTGCTTTCAGCACCTTCCTCTAATTTCTACAACAGATTATTTGGCGCCTACGAGCTCCTCCGCTGCCCCGCGCACCGCCGCCGCCAGCGAGTTACCAGGGATGGAAGGATCATCTTCAATCACCCTCAGCTGCTCAAATCGCCCGTGGCGTTCATTTCCTTCCGTGTCATTGGCGTAAAACGTGAAGTCTTTTTTGATGTAGGTGATCTTCCCCACGAACTGCAGGAAGCGTTCGCCCGTCCAAGAGTTCCACTCGTAGCACTCCAC
>RGER01000321.1 GCA_009917815.1 Actinomycetota bacterium | reverse complement strand
TCAGAAAACTCCAGATCGAACTCGTTGATGTTGGGTCTGATCTGGTCTTTGGTCACGATAACGGTCGGGGTGATGTAGGTATGCTCGCCCCTAATTTTATAGTGACCGAAGTCCTTCACTCGTTTTCTTAGGATTTTGGTGTCCTTAGAAAACTCGTTTATGCAGTTGCGAATGTAGTCGAAGTTGGACTTCGTGTAGAGAATGTCACCTCCTGCTTGGTTGATGAGCACGCCAAAGAAAGATTCGCTGGAGCGCATCCAATCAGAGGTGCGCACCTTGAAGGTGCGCCTCTTCTTGTCAACGCAAACAGTGCACTTCGACCATCTTTCTTCTACACGTTGTTCTGGTTTGGACTCGTCCGCGTCGTCGATACCCTCGTAAACAACGATCTCCTCTTTTACGTCTACGGTAAAGTTCGTGAGCTCTTTTTCGTGCCGCTGGCCTTTGGCATCCGTGTAGCTCATGACATACCGACCGTTTACTAAGAAGAACGTCTCGTTTCCGAAAGCGAAGTTAGGTGTCTCCTTGCACTTTTCCTTGTGCTCCTCGGTCCGCACCTCCTGAATAATTCTCTTGTCCAAAGTCTTTAACTCTTTGGCCGGAATGAATTTATTCGCGGTGATGTGGTCCTGCACCTGCTTCTGTTCGTCTGGATTCAACCTTTTTGCTGCCTTCAAAAGAGCGTAGAATTGCTCGTCCATGTCGCTTGGAGGCGAGACTCCCGTGTTCTTTTTGTGGGCAAACAGTTTGTTCAGGTCGTCGATTACCTGGTCAACCGGGATGTATCCAGAAGCAAACCGATACGGGCTTGGCTGTGACCACTCCGACTCGGGAAGCTGATTCGGATTGCTGACCCAAATACCGTTACGCATCTCTGCGGGCGGCATCCTTTTCAGACAGTGGTCTCCTTTGCGCGGGTGCAGCCCGATCTTGCAAATGTGGTGGTCCTGCATCGCCTTGCAGGTCCACGGGTGCTGCCCGGACTCCTGCGCGTACCGGATTTCCTTATCAGTTCGTTCGCCGGGCCACCGATCACGCACAATCTCGACGCCGTTTTCGGTTGAGATTGCGATGCTCAGCGAAGCGACGCGTGCCATATGGGGCACGCCGTTTTCGTTGGCCGTCTTATCGAACTTGTAGGTCCCGTCTTCGTCTTTCTCCCAAAACTGCCTAAGAGAAGGACAGGACATAACCACTTTCAGGAAATCGCCGCGGGGCTTAATCGTTGCTCTGGAGCTGCCAGCACCAGAAATCTTAGATTTTACCCCCGAAGCACTTCGGCCGACCGGCGCCTCTAGAATCCTGACACCGTGCTGCTCAATTGCGTTGTTTAGCTGATCAGGAGTCACCTCCTCACAGTTACGCAGGTAGTCCCACTGCTCCTCTACTGCAATCGGGGTAGCGTCATCTTGAACCCAGCAGTTGAACCCGTCTTTCATCCGCGGTTCAATCATGGGGATCTTGATACCGTTACCGAGCTTGCTTTCCTCGAAGTTGGTTTGTTTTGGAAACACTTCGGGAAGTGGAACAGACCCGTTTTCTCTATAGCGCTCGAGAAAACCGGCTTCTTCGTAGATGTGAGTGATCAGG
>RGER01000033.1 GCA_009917815.1 Actinomycetota bacterium | reverse complement strand
GTAGCACCGCTAGAAGTGGCGCTGGAAGAGGTTGCTCCACCAGGGCATTCGATCGCGGTATTTCTATACGAACCATCCGCACACTTGATGGTCAGGGCGTTTCCACCACTGCCAGTTGATCCACCCACCGAGGTCGTAGGGCATCCTTGCGAGACTAAAGTGATTTTGTCCGCACAGAGCGCGGTCGTGGGATTCGTATAAGTACCTGTACCAGTGTTCCCCGATGTTGTGGGACAGGTAAATGGAGTTCCATGCACGCTGCCATCCGGACAAGTGATGGTCGCGCCCGAACCAGCACCGCTTCCTGTATTTGTGGTGGGACAGACGAAGCCCGTTGGATGCGAGGTGCCGTCAGGGCAGGTAACGCTCGTCGTTGTTGGTGTGTATGTTGAAGGCACGCATGCACTTCCGCTCCACATCAAATTTGCGCCACAACCGGCTGCTGGGGGCTGCGGCGTGGAAGGAGCAGCGGGACAAGCGGAGGTGACCGGAACAGAGGTGCCGTTCCAACATGACATCATCGCGGGAGTAGATGCGCCACCGCCCGTTCCAGAATTCTGCGCACAAAATTGTTGGCCAGTGCCATCGGTCTCAACGTGGTGGCTGGCATCGCAAGTAAGTGCTGATGCGGGCGAAGCAGTGATCACGGCAGGCACGACTACTACCATGGTCAGCCCAAAGATAATCGCGGCTAGAGCGGCAATCCGGCGCATGGTTCACCCGCCTTAAATAGTGATTTGTCCCGACTTATTCACAGCAATATAACCCCGGTATACAAATTCGTCACTACACGCACCGTTGGAACCGGGTTTCCCCAGGAAATTCCTCATTTGTGACCTTACTTGCCTGCTCAGAGGCGCCTTAGCCGCCGCTCACAGGAAGGAATTGAACCGCGCTCCCGGGGAGCGCCAGCCCTAACACTTTCGCCGTGGGCAGGATGCGCCACCTGAAGGTCTTCTTTCCGGTGGTTGAAACCTCGTACTTTGCACTGTACGAATAGGGGAACTTCGCGGTGGAGCACTTGCCCTTAATCGCTGGTGAGGATGCCACTTTGACCCAGCTCTTTCCGCGCAACTCCTCAAGGAGGCCCGTGCTCGCCACCTGCCAGCATCTCGACTCCGGCCCGTTCCATGTGCTGCCCACAAAACATGTGGTGGTATCACAAGAATTCACTACGTGAATAATTTGATAGGAGCACTTCCCCGGCCCACTTGCATTGATGGGTTCAATGCACGTGAAGTAGAAACCATCTTTCAACAGTGAAACGTCTAGGGAAGTTTGAGTGACTGGCAATGCCCGATCAAGCACGACCTGATTAGTAGTGCACTTATTCTCCGGGCAACTCCAAATACGTACCCGCTGAGATGTGAGCACCGAATCGGCTACGGCCGTCCCCAGCGACCACTTCAGCAGCCGACGGACCGGAACTTTCTGACTTGGTATCCCTTGAACCACACCCTCGGTCGGCACGGGAAGAACTGTGAAGCTCCAAGCAATGTCTGCTACTCCACCTTGTTTGATTCTCACTTTATAGTTTCCACGCAGAAGTGGATCTCGCGGAATAATGATGACTAAATTATCGCCAGAGAAAGCTTTTGCTCCGCTTGGGCCCATCACCGAGTCAGTTGATTTGAAGGTGTACTGAGTCTGCACACAGAGCTCATCCCCCGATAAGGACTTTCCATTCGCATCAATTACTTCGGCAGTGACATCTTTAGTTGGGTCCTTAAGTAACGACGCAAATATAGGCAGACCGATATAACTGCGAATATCTCCTGCGCATCCTTCGCGTGGATCAGGCGACTCACTTTCAAATCGAGAGAGTCGAACCGTAGATCCATCCCCCGGGAAGAGAATATTCTTCGTGCGCGTAGCAGAGGGACTCAAACCGGCGATGACATTAAGTCCCCAATAGGTTCGATCATTCTCTGCAGTAGCCATGGCGAGCGCACTGTTCTTTAAGGTCTCACGAAGTATTCCCACTGCATGAAAAGGTGCTGTCATCCAACCATCGATCGCGCCGGCCTCATTTTCGTCCACGCTTCCTTCGGAAATAATGTTGCTCGCCTTACCCGCGGCCTCTCCCTCGGGCGAGTAGTACGGACTGGCCGGGTTCTCAGTATGCGGACTCGCGTAGACTCCGCCGCGGAGCACTTTGTCCGTCTTAATTAAGTAGTTCAAGTGGGTCGCGATCGCCTTCGTTAGCGTGTTATCCGAGGTAACTGCCTTGACCCCTGAAGCGGCTCGGTAATAATTCATGGTTTCTAACCACCCCGCCGTGAGAGGCGGAAGGGCACCTTCCGCACGAGCTGGCGCCATGCTTGAAAGAGGCAGGAAAAGGGGAAAGATCGTAGCCACGGTGAGGGCGCCGGAGAGGATACGAAATCGCATTCCATCACTTTAGGCGCCCCCTGCCGGCCTCGCCCCAAAAATTAGGCGCGTCTTTGGCGCGCAGACATAGACAGTTCACCGGAATTTCGACAGGGTAGGGGGAGAATTCGACCCCGAGTGAATTCCGCCCCCTTCGGGCCCTACCTAAGAAAGAGGTTTCTTTCGTGTCCAAGAAACTCAAGCTTGTCGCTGGTGTCGCCAGCTTCGGGCTCATCAGTTCGATTGCGCTCTCCCTTCCTGCGAACGCAGCATCGGCTCCCAAGGTGAAGCCATGGAAAATAGCCACCTCTGTTGCTGAAGGCGGCGGACTTGATGCCCTCGTAAAGGCTGCGCAAAAAGAAGGCGAATTGAACCTGATCGCCACCCCTCGCGATTGGGCAGATTACGGCGATGCCATCGATACGTTCTCGAAGGCTTTCCACATCAAGATCAATAGCGATAATCCAGATGGCTCATCTGCAGAAGAAATCGTAGCGATCAAAACCACCAAGAACTTAGCCAAGATGCCAGACGTCGTCGACATCGGTTTCTCCGTACTCGACGATGCTGCGGGCTTGCTTGCTCCTTACAAGGTGCGCAACTGGGCCGACATCCCCAACGCAGTCAAGGATCCAGATGGTCAGTGGTACGGCGCATACGCTGGCAAACTCGCCCTCTGGTACGACTCTTCGGTCACACCGGCACCTACCTCGCTGAAGGATCTTTCAAATCCTGCCTATAAGGGTATGGTCGCTCTCCCCGGAGATCCCACAGCTGCGCAACAAGCGCTGATGTCGGTCATCGCTACCTCCATCGCCAACGGTGGCTCTGTAGCAAATGTGCAAAAGGGCGTGGACTTCTTCAAGACCCTCAAGTCGAACGGTAACTTTGTCGCTGTAAAGGGCAATGCTGCCAACTTCGTCGCCGGATCTTTCAAGATCAGCATTGGCTGGGATTACAACGCCATCGGCTACATCAACGAGGCCAAGAAGGTCAATAAGACAGTCAAGTACGTCTACCCATCAGATGCCAACGTACAAGGCACTCCCTACGCCTTGGCAGTGAACAAGACTGCTCCACACCCAGCGGCAGCTCGCCTCTGGGAGGAGTACATGTTCTCTCAAGTGAACGGTGTACTCGCTGCAGGTGTCGGCGCTAACGACTGGAAGACCCTTTCGGGAACGAAGTTGATGGCAAAGATCATGGGTGGACAGAACACGTACATCCTTGGTGGGGCTCACCCCACCACTGAGCCAGCCATGATCACAAAGGGCACCGCAGTAGCTTCTCCAGCCGGCATTGCAATTCCCGCTAACTGGCCGAAGATGGTTGTCCCTTCAGTTGATTACCAGAACGCCGCTTCAGAGGTTCTCAAGCAAGCCTGGCCAAACCTCTGAGAGATAGCGACAACTGATCAACGCAATGAGTAACTCAGCAATGAACGGAACCGCCACCAGCTCTGCTGGTGGCGGTTCCGCCATTCCTTCTCGACGAAAAAAAATCAAATCGCGTCGGCGCGCATCATTCCTTCCGCTCCTTCCTTTCTTCGCCTTCATTGCATACTTCTTGGTTTTTCCGCTCTACGAAGTTTGTAAGGACGCTTTCGTCGATAACGATGGTAATTTCACGTGGCAAAATTTCGAACTTTCATTTAAAGGTGTCTACGCTCAAAGCTTCGGCGTTTCGATGCGTCTCTCTTTTATCTCCGCACTTATTGGCGCAATTGCAGGTGCCGGACTCGCGTCAGCCATCGTGCGCTTCGGTAAGAAATCTCGCAAGGTTGTGCTGGCGACTTCATCAGTCCTAGCCAACACAGGCGGTGTACCGCTTGCATTTATGTTCATCGCCGCTTTCGGACCTGAGGGACTCGTCCCGCGCGCGCTAAAAGCCATTGGCTTTGACATGTACTCAGGAAGTTTCACGCTCTTCTCGGTTTCCGGATTGGTATTGGTCTACACCTTCTTCCAGATTCCGCTGATGGTTCTAGTCTTCACGCCGGCGCTTGAGAATATGCGTCAAGAGTGGCGCCAAGCGAGCGATTCCCTCGGCGGAAATGGCTGGCACTACCTACGTTACATCGCGATTCCAGTCCTCTTTCCACCATTCTTTGCAACGCTTCTCTTGCTCTTTGCAAACGCTTTCTCGGCTTACGCCACTGCCAGGGCAATGATCGCCGGCACAATCGCCCTAGTACCGATTCTTATCGGTAACCTCGTTGATGGAAACGTCATGTCGCAGCAGCAACATCTCGGGCACGCACTCGCCCTTTGTATGATTGGATTTTCGATCATTGTGATGGGCCTCTATGTAATCACGCTTCGCGCAACTCAGAGGCGTCAATGAAAGCGAAGTTGCATCTCACTCACTACATCTGGCTCATCGTCGGAGCTATTTTCTTTCTCTTTCCCATCATCGCTGCGTCAGAATTCTCATTTAGGCAACCAGGCACCCACAAGCACGATCTCACAAACTATCGCTGGTTCTTCGCCGAACCTGGGTTCACCGAAAATCTCTGGACTTCATTTCGCCTAGCCCTACTCACCGCCATACTCGTATTGCTCCTCATGGTGCCTACGGTGGTCTACACCCATCTGGGTGGCAAAGCGTGGAAGCGAGTGATCGAATTCCTCTGCCTCGTGCCTCTCGTCGTACCAGTAGTTTCCTACGCCATTGGAGCGGTCACCGCCATGCCTACTCCAATGCAATCAGCCATTTACGGCATGGGTTGGTGGCTCGATAACCTCCCCGTTGGATTGGCCTTCCTCTACGTGGTGGTGTCGCTCCCTTATACCTACCGTTCTCTCGACGTGGGCCTCTCATCGGTGCCACTCGAGACTCTTGTAGAAGCCTCTCGATCGATCGGTGCCTCTTTTGGTCAAACTCTGCGACTGGTCATCATGCCGAGCATTCGTAGCGCAGTAAACGGTGCAATTTTTATGGCCATGGCGCTCTCTTTAGGCGAATTTACTCTTGCCACCCTGATGCACTTCGATACATTCCCCACTTGGATTAGTGATGTCGCACAAGACAATGTGCTCGGCGCCATTTCGCTCTCGGTCTTCTCACTAGTCGGCGCACTCATCATCGTCCTGGTTGTTTCAATCGTTCCAAACTTAAAGAGAAATCCTGGCCCTGAGGAGCAAGAGTAATGTCAACACAAGCCGTAGCCGTTCACATTGAGAATCTGCACAAGCGCTTCGGATCGGTGGTTGCGCTCGATGATTTTTCACTCGACATTGCGCCAGCAGAGCTTGTAGCGCTACTGGGACCTTCAGGATGCGGAAAGACCACCGCACTGAGAATCGTTGCGGGACTCGAGCGCCCCACTGCTGGCCAGATCCTGCTCGACGGCAATGACATTGTGAACCTCCCTGCCAATAAGCGAAATATGGGCATGGTCTTTCAGGCCTACTCGCTCTTTCCCGCCATGACCTCCGAAGAGAACGTGGCTTACGGCCTCCGTGTCCGCGGAGTCAAAGCTGATGTTCGCCGTAAGAAAGCGCATGAACTGCTCGAACTCGTCGGCTTGGGCGAGCAATTCAAACGTCTTCCAAGTCAACTCTCTGGCGGGCAACAGCAGCGCGTGGCCCTTGCGCGAGCCTTAGCGATCGAACCAAGCGTCTTGCTTCTCGACGAACCGCTCTCAGCCCTTGATGCGAAAGTCCGCACCCAACTTCGTGACGAGATTAAGCGCATCCAAGTTGAAGTGGGGACTACGACAATTTTTGTGACTCATGATCAAGAAGAAGCGATGGCGATCGCCGATCGAGTGGGCATCATGAGCGCCGGCAAATTAGAACAGTGCGCCTCACCTGCCGAGGTCTACATCAACCCCATCAACGTATCAGTTGCTAAATTCGTCGGTGCTATGAACTCCGTACCCGGCCGACTGACTGGCGCGGGGCAAGCGGAAGTACTTGGTCAAAGTGTGTCAGTACGTGGCGCGGCAAAGGATTCAAATAATGCGCGCGTACTTTTACGACCAGAACAACTCACCCTCTCGCACTCTTCCGGAAATTCAGTAAGCACTGCAACCGTCACGTCATTGGCATTTCTTGGGCCACTCACTCGTGTCTCCGTGCGCACCAATGCTGATCAAGCGGCAATGTTTGTCGCGCTTCCCAGCGCTGACGCAACGGCCTTCTCGGTAGGCACCCAAGTTGATATCAAGGTTACTGCCACACAAGCTCTGGTCGAGTAGCGCTACCTTCGATTGATTCGTAGGACAACGTTACGTTCATGCGCCGCGCCCTCTGCCCAGGCGAGCGGGTGGGGCGCACCCAACTCCTCGCGCTTTTGCCAGGAGTTTGCGCTGATTGTCCGTGAGAGTGCGGCAATTTCTAGAGGCGTCTTAGCTTCGCCATATTCCACACCAGCTGCGTGATCGACAACCGTCATACCAATGAATATGTCGCCAGAAGCATCCCGGACAACCTCAACCGTTCGACTCTGCTGCGGCCAATCGATATGCGATGACGTTTCCACATGCCAAAATCCGTGAACCCCCTCCTCGGGGCCAACCCACTCCACATGATGGCGATGCTCATGACCTGCAAGCCAGAGGATTACCTGCGGGTATTTCAAAAGCATCTCTTCGATTTCTGCAGTACAGATTCGACGACCCGAAGGAGCATAATCGTTGAACATTTTGCCCAATGGATGATGCGAAGCGAGTACTACCGGACGATCAGAGATGGAAATTTCTTTTTCAATCCACGCAAATTGCTCTTGATCAAAGGATCCTTGCCATCCGCCAAAGTGATTTACGGAATCCATCACAATGAGTTTGACTCCACCGACAAAAGTTGCGTAGTACAGAGTACGTTCTCGCACATTGCTCTCGCTAAACCCATGCCCGTGAGGCAGACCAGGCGAGGCCAAATGCATTTTGGCATACTCACCTCGTTCTACTGCCCGACGATCCGGATCAGCGCTCACCTCAACAAACGTGGCGTCTCCAGCTTCGGGATATCCAGCAGGACCCACTTCACCAAATTTAAAGAGCGCTTCTCCCAAAGTCATAGTTGACGGCAGCGACTCATAACGTTTCCCGCCGACCATCTCACGTTGGGTATTCGGATCGGGGGCGACCGTGCCTTGAAGCAGTGCATCGTGGTTTCCATGGACGGCAAACCAAGGAACATTCAGACCCGTTGCTTTGAAACCTGCCCGGCAAGAATCTAAAAGGCCTGGGATTTCCGGAAAACCATACTTACTTCTCGGTTCATCATCCTCGCAACCCGCCGGAGTGCCGTGGGGGTGCCAATACTTGGTGTCGTAATGCTCGGCGCCATCATCAATGACACCTTCGTAACGCGATCGATCGCCAGAATCTGGTTCAACGTATTGCCCATCAAGCAATCTGATGTACCAATCGACTTCATTCAGTTGGGCGTTATCCGTGGTATCCCCGGTGATAATTGCACCCTGCATCGCGTGTCCCGAGAGCGGTCCATACTTCTGCTGGTTCAGGGCTTGAACCATTGACTCAACTACGTGCACCGATAACATCGAATGCGGACGGTAAGTTCCGATCGTGCCTACCTCTGCTCGGATCGGACTATCCGGATCTGACCAGCGGTCGAGAAACTCCGGACGTATGGGAGATTGGGCATCGCACACGTGGAGATCTGAGAGGTGATGAAGGAGTAAGAGTGGAATTGACTCTGCTGGAAAAATCTCGCCGACGTGCTCAGCTGCAGGTATTTCAATGAGCGGACGCCAACCCAATTCATCGGGTTCTCCCCGAGTGAAAGCCATCTACGCAACACCCACAATCGCGCTCTCTGCAGCGAATTCTCTGGCCACCAACTCCTCGTAGGCTGAAATTTCCCGCTCTACCTTGGAACTATCCCATCCCAATAGGGGGGCCATTACTTGGGCGGCGACGCGGGCGGCTGCGACACCTCGATCACGAACTTCGAGTGCAATTCGTGTGCGGCGCATGAGTACGTCGCTGATGTGTAATGCTTTTTCATGAGTCACTGCGTAACGAATTTCTGCCCGGATGTAGGGCAGACCAGTTTCGATCGGCTGCAAGAGCGAAGCATCCAACATCGTAGCCTCCAGCACTTCTTCAAAAATTGCACCATAACGCGAGAGGAGATGCACTATCACTTCGCGAGAGATACCGTGTTCAGTCACGAGCGCATCAAGACTGTTTACTAAAGCTGGATAGCCGTCTGCTCCTAACAATGCAATCTCTTCCGTGCACGACTTCGGAACGATTCGTAGGAGATCACTCGCTGCAACATCGATGACATCGCGCGCCATAATGCGATAAGTGGTGTATTTCCCGCCAGCGATACTGACGAGCCCCTGCATGGGGTGATCGACTACGTGTTCACGCGAAATTTTTGTAGTAGAGCTAGCCTCCGCAGGCGCTACGAGCGGCCTGATGCCAGCGTAGACGGAGACAATCTCTGAATGCTTCAATGGATGAAGTAACACTTGGTTTGCTTGCTCCAGGATGTAATCGACATCTTCGCGCGTAGCGAGAGGCTCTTCGCGACTTCCCGTCCATGGCGTATCAGTAGTTCCTACAATCCAAAAATCTTTCCAAGGAATCACAAAAAGCACACTTAAAGCCGTCTTCAAAATCACACCCGTTTTGAGAGAAATCGCTCGTTTGGGTAGCACTATGTGCACACCTTTACTCATGGCAATGTCATATCCATGATTCACTTGAGAAGCGTCTTGAATCTTGTTATTCCAAATGCCAGCCGCTAAAACTGTGGTGGCGCTCTTAATATCGAATTCTCTGCCGCTTTCTCGGTCATATACTTTGGCGCCGACCACTCGATTACCGTCGTGGAGGAGCGAACGAGCCTCAACCTGGTTCGCCACGAAAGCTCCGAAGCGCTCCGCCGTACGCGCGATTGTCATCGTGTGTCGCGCATCGTCAACCTGAGCGTCGTAATAGAGGATGCCGCCTTTAAGAATGTCGCCCCGAAGGTCTGGAGCGATCTCGCGCATCTTTCGTGACGAAATGTGGCGATGGTAGGGCAGTACGTGTTCTTTGCCTCGAAGGGCGTCGTAGAGCGCCAAGCCAGCCCCTACATACCCCCGTTCTTTCACGCGCTCATGCAAGGGAAAGAGAAACGAAACGGCGGAGACAAGATGCGGTGCGGTCCGACCCACCATCAGCTCGCGCTCTTTAAGCGCCTCACGCACGAGTTTGAAGTCGTACTGCTCTAAGTAACGCAAGCCGCCGTGGATCAGTTTGCTTGAACGGCTCGATGTTCCGCACGCGAAATCGTTCGCCTCAATGAGGGCAACTTTGAGCCCACGAGTCGCCGCATCTAACGCTGCGCCTACGCCAGTAACACCACCGCCAATGACCAACACGTCAAAATCGAGGGTCGAAAGTTTTTCAAGGATGCGTTCGCGGGATGACACCTTCACTTTAGAAAATCCCCACCACGCGCATCACTGGGTTACTCCCCGTCGAGCGGGAAGGCGCTGAGGATCTCAACCCCGGAGATATCGCTTAAGACAGTGAGCAAGTCTCCTGGGTCACTGCCGGGGATATTGACGACGAAATCATCAAGGGCGCGGCCATCTGAGTTCTCCACCACGGCAAGGCTGCGAATGTTGCACCCGGCGAAACCGATCGCAGAGGCGACCATGCCCAGAGAGCCAGGACGGTCGGGCAGCGCGAGACGAAGTTGGTATGTGGCCATCTCCCTATCCTTTCAGATCAGTGCGCCTTGTGAGGGCTGATAACACCACGTAGGCTAAGAAGATACTTAGATCCGGACATACCGGACACCTCTTGGGGGAGTCATGAAAGATCCAATCAATAGTCAAGAAGCTCTCATCAAGGCCGTCGCCGCCGAGGAGATCGATACCGTCATCCTGGCTATCACCGATATGCAGGGGCGTCTCCAGGGGAAATTCATCCACGCCCAATTCTTCGTAGATGCCTGCCTCACGCATGGCGCAGAAGGGTGCAATTACCTGATGGCCGTAGACGTGGACATGAACACGGTCGACGGCTATGAGATGTCCTCCTGGGAGAGCGGATACGGCGACTTCGCTATGCAACCCGACCTCTCCACGATGCGCCGTATGCCCTGGCGCGAAAAGACCGTCATCGTGCTCGCGGATGTTCTCAAGCTCGATCACTCCCCCGTGACAGCGTCTCCACGCCAAATTCTTCGCAAACAACTCGAACGCCTCAAAGCGCTTGGTATGCAGGCTCTCGTAGGTACCGAGTTGGAATTTATCGTCTTTGAAGATTCGTTCGAAGAGGCTTGGAATAAGGGATACAAGGACTTGGTTCCTGGAAACCAATACAACGTAGATTATTCGATTCTCGGTTCTTCGCGTGTGGAACCACTCGTGCGCGAGATCAGAAACGCGATGTTCGAAGCCGGCATGGTTGTCGAATCCGCGAAGGGCGAGTGCAATCTCGGCCAACATGAAATCGCATTCAAGTACCGGGATGCTCTAGGTACTTGCGATAATCACGTCATCTACAAAATGGGTGCGAAAGATATCGCAGCACAACAAGGCAAGTCGCTCACCTTCATGGCGAAGTTCAACGAACGCGAAGGCAACTCCTGCCACATCCACCTCTCTTTCCGTGGCCTAGACGATAGTTACGTCATGGCCGGTGACGGTGAAGAAGGGATGAGCGAACTCGGCAAAGCGTTCATCGCCGGTCAACTTGCGCATATGAAGGAACTCACCCTTCTGTATGCCCCAAATATCAATTCGTACAAACGCTACGTCCCAGGTTCCTTTGCGCCCACCTCGATTCGCTGGGGACGTGATAACCGCACGTGCTCATTCCGTCTCGTAGGTCACGGCCCCTCGCTTCGCCTGGAGAACCGGGTCCCTGGCGGAGATGTAAATCCCTATCTGGCAGTTGCTGGCATGATCGCTGCAGGTATCGATGGCATCGAGAAGAAACTCGCTCTCGAACCGATCTTCACAGGTAACGCCTATGAGTCGGATTCACCTCGCGTTCCTTCGAATATGACCGACGCGCTTTCGCTATGGAGCGAAAGTAAGTGGATCACGGAAACTTTCGGCAAAGATGTACAAGATCACTACTCAAATATGGCCCGGATCGAGTTGGCAGCCTTCGGCAAAGCCATCACCGATTGGGAGCGCGTCCGAAACTTCGAAAGGTTCTAATGTCCAACACGTATGACGTTATCAATCCCGCAACGGAAGAACTCCACACCACCATCGGGCAGCTAGATCTCGAACACACAGATGCAGCTATCGCCAAAGGCGCTAAGGCGTTCACAACTTGGCGGGAAGTTGCTCCTGGAGATCGAGCGAAGTTGCTCCGTGCATTCGCAGCAAAAGTCTCCGAACACCGCGAAGAGTTAGCGCAGATCGAGATTGCAAACTCTGGCCACACTCTGGGTAACGCTCTCTGGGAAGCCGACAACGTTGCTAACGTTTTGAACTACTACTCCGCCGCGCCCGAGCGCCTCTTCGGTCGACAAATTCCGGTTCCCGGCGGCATCGACTTCACCATCAAAGAACCACTCGGTGTCGTTGGCGTGATTGTTCCTTGGAACTTTCCCATGCCCATCGCAGGGTGGGGATTTGCACCTGCCCTTGCTGCTGGAAATACCGTGGTTCTCAAACCCGCAGAGCTCACCCCGCTTACGGCGATCCGGCTCGGCGAACTCGCGCTTGAAGCAGGTATTCCCGAGCATGTCTTCCAAGTTCTTCCCGGACGCGGCTCAGTTGTGGGCAACCGTTTTGTGACCCACCCGTCGGTGCGCAAAGTCGTCTTCACAGGCTCCACCGAAGTTGGCAAGGGCATCATGCGTGGCTGCGCTGACCAAGTAAAGCGCGTCACACTCGAACTCGGAGGCAAGAGTGCAAACGTTATTTTCGCGGATGCTGACGTAGAGAAGGCCGCCGCATCTGCACCAGGTGCCGTCTTTGATAACGCGGGTCAAGATTGCTGCGCTCGTTCGCGCATCCTCGTCGAGAAGAGCGTCTTCGATAAGTTCATGACGCACTTCGAAGCCGCCGTGAAAGCATTTCGTGTCGAGGATCCTCGTTTGGCGACGGCTGATATGGGACCACTAATTTCGAAGAAGCAATTCGATAGCGTCTCCGAGTACCTTGGCGAAAATGTGGCTTTCACCGGATCAAAGCCAGACGGTAAGGGATATTGGATGGCTCCGACGGTTCTCACACCAAAAAACACCAAAGATCGTGCCTGGAATGAGGAGATCTTCGGCCCAGTAGTTTCCGTGATGCCTTTCGACAACGAAGCCGATGCGATCGCTAAGGCAAACGACACTGAGTTTGGTCTCTCGGGCTCCATCTGGACTCGCGATACGGGTCGCGCTCTCCGTGTCTCACGTGGAATTGAAACCGGGAACCTTTCCGTAAATAGCAATTCGTCAGTTCGCTACTGGACTCCATTCGGTGGCTTTAAACAATCAGGTTTGGGTCGCGAATTAGGACCCGATGCAGTGGACGCCTTCACAGAAGTGAAGAACGTTTTTATTTCAAGTGCAGAATAGCGAGGACGCATGAAGCGGCTAGAAGGACGTGTAGCAGTCATCACTGGAGCAGGTAGCGGTATCGGATACGCCACCGCGAAGCGCTTTGCTGATGAAGGTGCCAAGGTTGTTGTAGTAGATATGAACCCAGAGAGCGGCAATGCGGTCGCCAAAGAAGTGGGTGGAATCTTCGTTGCAGCAGATGTGACGAATGAAGAGCAAGTTCAAGCGATGTACAAGACGGCATTTGATACTTATGGTCGCATCGACATTGCCTTCAACAACGCCGGCATCTCACCTCCAGATGATGATTCCATCCTCACTACTGGCATCGATGCATGGCGTCGTGTCCAAGAAGTCAACCTCACCAGCGTGTACCTCTGCTGCAAGTACGTAATTCCATACATGCAAAAGGGCGGTAAGGGTTCCATCATCAATACAGCTTCTTTCGTGGCAACGATGGGCGCGGCCACGTCGCAAATCTCTTACACTGCTTCAAAAGGCGGCGTGCTGGCAATGAGCCGTGAACTCGGTGTGCAGTTTGCCCGCGAAGGTATCCGAGTAAACGCACTCTCCCCCGGACCAGTGAATACTCCACTCCTTCAAGAACTCTTCGCGAAGGATAAGGAGCGTGCGGCCCGTCGCCTCGTACATATTCCGATGGGTCGCTTCGCAGATGCGGCGGAAATTGCTGCAGCGGTCGCCTTCTTAGCAAGTGATGATTCCTCCTTCATCACCTCATCGAACTTCTTAGTCGATGGCGGAATTTCGGGAGCCTATGTCACACCGCTATAAGCGATGACGCGAGGATAACTGTTAGTTCGTAGGAGCGGTGGTGGGGGTTGATCCCTGACCACCGTTTCTATTTCCACCAGCGCCGCCTTGCGGAAGGAGCGCACGACACTTCTCAAAGGCCGCAGCCATCTTGGGATCGGTCATATCTGGA
>RGER01000320.1 GCA_009917815.1 Actinomycetota bacterium | reverse complement strand
ATTTTGATAACTTGTCTTGGAACGCCCATCTGGCTAGTTCGTCGGCGTCGAGGTCGATTACGTGCTTCACTGAGTCTCCTAAAAAATGGTGCTCTCGAACAGACTCGAACTGTTACGCCTTGCGGCACTGGTTCCTAAGACCAGCGTGTCTACCAATTCCACCACGAGAGCCCTACACTTAAAGTGGCACAATTTTCCTAGTGGCTCAAGTAGTCTTTTTTGGCACACTCATTACAAGGAGCTTCCTAAGCCAGCGCGCTTCTCACTGCAATCAAACGCCAAAGAAAACGGGCTGAGGCAGGGAACGGGCTTATAGCGTCCGGTTGATTTCTTCTGTACTGACAGTAGCAGTACCAGGCTTACTCACCTCTATTCCCGCAGCTACGTTAGCGAGAATGGCGGCCTCATACAAACTGGCCCCCGCTGACAGACAGAGGGTCAGCACAGAAATTACAGTATCTCCTGCACCTGAGACGTCGAACACTTCTTTTGCAAATGTCGGGATCAGCTGAACCGACCCGTCTTTTTGAAAAATGGCCATGCCATCTTTCCCGCGTGTAATGATGACCGCAGGAGCATTGGTTGCTTTAAGGATTTTGTGGCCTGCTTTTTTTAGGGAGGCTTCGCAGTTGATTTTGGTGCCTGAGAGCTTTTCGGCTTCTCCTGTGTTTGGGGTGAGGAGGGTTGCGCCTTTGTATAGGCTGGAGGGTGTTTTTAGGTTTGGATCAACGGCCACTATTTTCTTGTGCTTCTTCGCAAGCTTAAAGAGTGTTTTGGCGACTGTTGGCGTAACCATGCCCTTGGCGTAGTCTTCAAGAATAATGGCGTCGGCCTCTGGCACCAGGCGCCTGAGCTCAGCGATCACCTTGTCTTCGGTGTGCTGAGAAATTTCTCGTTGGGATTCGTGGTCGATGCGGATGAGCTGTTGGTTTTGGGCCACCATTCGAGTTTTAAGGATTGTTTTGCGGTAGGGCTCTTCAACTAGATGACCGACGCGAGCCCGCGCGTCACGAAGAAGCTTCACCATGTCTTCGGCGGCCTTGTCTTTTCCTATAACTCCAACAAGTAGGCTGTGCGCGCCCAGAGCCTGAATGTTGTCAGCGACGTTTGCTGCAAGTCCAAGCTTGAGACGCTCTTCTTGTACATGGATCACTGGAACAGGGGCTTCTGGTGAAATACGCTCTACTTTTCCCATCATGTAGGAGTCAACACCCACATCTCCTACGACAAGGATCTTCTTTCCTTTGATAAGTTTGAGAAGAGAGCGGAGGCGTTTTGGGTCTGCGTGTTTCTTGTGCTCTTTAGCCATGGTTTAGACTTCCGTGTCTGTAAACAGATCCGGGGGAGGTTCGGGTAGTGATTTGGTTTTATCGAGCGTTTCGTCTGGCGGCTTAATCTGACTTAGCATGTCAGGCTGGACAGTCGGGATGTCGCTCTCGATGTAGTCAAACTCGGTTTGAACTGTTTTGGCAAAGTCTTGAACATCGGAGGCGGAGAACTTTTCGTATTTTACACCGGCGTCAAATCCGACTTTTGCCCAAGCCCGCGCCTGTCCGTCTGCTTGCGGTGTGGACATACGGGAGTAGTGCT
>RGER01000319.1 GCA_009917815.1 Actinomycetota bacterium | reverse complement strand
GGTAACACTGCCCCTGTAGAGATACAATTCACAAAGGCAGAAGAGGAGCGCTCAAGTGGTAGTCTATTCTCAAATGCGCAGAGTGCGACGGGGCCTGGCTTTAATCTCACGGCGGCGCCGTCGAATCGCTTGAGTCCTGAGGAGGAGCGGAAGGAGAAGTCCGACCTTCTTAATAAGCTACAGCGGCTCGAGTCCAAGGGTCTCCAAGTGGCCAAGCGTTTCACGATGGACAATACTCTCGATGAGATAAAACAGGAGTATCTGCGCCTCGTAGATTCCCGTAATCTGGAGGCATCTCTTCGTTTCCAGCGCCAGGCGCTGATGTCCGTTGTGACGGGTCTAGAGTGGGCAAATGGCCGTTTCGACCCCTTTGATGTCAAGCTGGACGGCTGGTCGGAGGCGGTTCACGAGAATGTGGAGGATTTCGACGAGATTTTCGAGGAGCTCTATGACAAGTATAAGGAGCGTGGCAAGATGCCTCCTGAGGCACGCCTTATGATGGCTCTGGCCGGCTCCGGCTTCATGTGCCACGTGAGCAATACCTTCCTGAAGTCCCGCATGGCCTCCGTATCGACGGATGATATTCTGAAGAATAATCCTGACCTCGCGCGGCAGTTTGCGACGGCGGCTGCGCAGCAGGCGGGGCCCGGATTTGGGAACTTTATGAATATGGCGATGGGTGGCGCGGGCGGTAATGCCGCGGGCGCCGCCGCGCCGGCCGCGCAAGGTGCGGGGGCCTTCTTTGGCTCTTCTGCCCAGGCAGCTTCGCAGGCCGCACAGGAGGCGCAGGCCCGTGCTCGTGCCGAGGTGAACTTCCAGAACAATCTGGGCGGAATGCCGATGAATAACGCGCCGCCGCAAGTGGCATCTATGGAGCCTCCTAGACAGACGGCGCGGCGCGAGATGCGTGGTCCCTCGGGAGTAGATGACATTCTCCGCTCATTCGAGGAGACGCGTCGCAATGAGTCTATGGAAGGCACGGCCTTCCCGAATATACCTCCTAGCCCGCAGACGCAGCCTGCGATGGCGGCGGCCGCAGAGATTCAGAGTATAGCTTCTGGCGATGATATTGGTAGCACGACGGAGTCGACTCGTGGTCGTGGTCGGCGTCGGCGTGCGGCTGTAGGGAATAGCATCACTCTGGATGTTTAACGGAAGGGTATGGCCCGAAATGACACCATTTCGTCGCAATCCACTTTTTCCCCTTGATAATCGGAGAGCCCTTGTGCTCAGATTCTTCTAATATTTCCTGTTTATCATCGGTGTTCCAGAAAAGTAGACCCTTGCCTATTTCGGGTTTCACGGAAAATCCGAGTCGAGTAAACTCAGTTTCACCACCTTCAAAGTCATCGTTCAAGTACAGAATAAATGTAGCCCAACGCTCTCCAGATTCCCCTTCTGTTGTATGGTCACAATAGCTCGTTCCGTCGCTCACACATGCGTCGTAATGATCTAAGAACTTCCCGCCCACATCATACATAACGACCTGCGTCGACTCCTGATTTTCTACAGGAAGGCCTGTTATCTGGGCCGCATGGCTCGCAAAGGCACCGACTACAGGGTCATCTGTATCTTCTAACCAGACTTGAT
>RGER01000318.1 GCA_009917815.1 Actinomycetota bacterium | reverse complement strand
CTTGAAGGATCGAACTTTCAAGACGCTTCATGGATGCGAGCGCTTCAGCGGTCTTTGCCTCAAAGCTTGCGTCGATGTTTTGTTGTATGAAGCCCGCGTCAACGAGGGTGCTAAAAAAAGTGTCCGCATGTTCCTCGGTGGTCATCTTAGTATCGTTATCTGCTTGGGTGTCGGGCTCAAAAAAGAACTTAACCTTGTCTGTCATACTACCTCCGCCAGTCGTTCAAAAAATCCAGCCACCTGCCAGCGGCCGTTCTGCCTGATAAAACCAAACCCGTCTTCTTTGAATTTTTTCAGATAGTGTAGCTGGATGTTTGTAACAATCTCTGTGTTGTTCTTGCAGGGCACCAGAGACTGAATTGGTATAGCAACCGCGATGTCTGTAAGCCCGATTAGTACTGTCCCGTAGCAGCCGGTTTCGTACATCCTCTTGAGGTGTCCGTATTGTCCTGCCGAGAGCTCATGCTTTAGAACAAGAGATAGGTCTCTTGCGGGTAGTTTTTTTACGAACTTAGCCTCTATAGAAAAGTACTTAGACTTCCAGGTGGCGTTGAAGTCCGGTATTCCTGAGCGGAACATGTCGTTTGAGGTCCAGACTTCCGCGGCGTGTCCGTAGTGCCTTTCTAGGGCTGCTCTGAACTCGCTTTTGAATTCAGATTCATTCGTTGCCATCGTCTTCGCCTTCGCCTGATGGGGTCGTTATAATGTCTATGATCGTGCCAAGAAGGCCTAGCATACTAATAAGCAGGCCCAGCTTGATAAGAATGACCATCCCGTAACGACTTTCCTCGTCCACACTGATCCCCCAGGACTACTCTTTTTCTAAGTGCAGAGCCCTTATTCTAACTTTTTCTACGCCGTTGACATCGTCTACCCTGAGGTAGCCGTGAATTTGGACCCGCTCTCCTACGTGAAACTCTTGGAGGCACTTGTCGACGTTTCGGCCTAGAGCTTCGACAGTTAAAAAATTAACGTGCTGTGCGGGCCTTCCGTCCGCTAGGCGATACTTCTCGATGTTGCGTATGTTGAATAAGCAGATTCGCTTGTTATTCCGGGTTGTCACGACATTAGGGGTGTTGTCTACTACCCCGCTAATTATGGCGATGTTTACGTCCCGTGACATAAAATAGTGCGTCTCCTAAGTAGAATATCCCGGAGGGAACTTGCCCCTCCGGGATATCGTACTATTGCGCTTCTCTGTGCGTCAACATCATTGTCCTGTTTTTAGTCAGGGCCCTGACATGCGCTTGCTGACCCATGTGGTGGGAGCACTTGAGATTAGGACAGGTTGCCCTACCACACTTGATCTCTGGCGCTATCCTTTGCATTTTAGCAAACAGACAGTGCTGGCAGACATAATCAAGCCTTGGATAGCCTGGGTGGCGTTCGCGGTAGGCTTTGCATTCCGGGAGCCGGTGCTCATGGACATGCATATACCCTCCATCTACGCTACCCACCTCAATCGGCAACGCCAGGCCGCAGTCGCAAATAGGATCGACCGTTGCCCAGGAGTTGACGAGTTTGGTGCAGTGCAGTGATTCTTTACAGACCACGCACGCACCTGCGGGTACGCCCTTCTCAATGATCAGAGATCGACCGTTGTAGATCTCAAACCCGGC
>RGER01000317.1 GCA_009917815.1 Actinomycetota bacterium | reverse complement strand
CTGCTCAAAACGCAAGGCGCCCTGACGGTAGAGGTCCAGCAGTGCTAGGAATCGAGCGACCACCACGAGGGTGGAGTCGGCATCTGAACAGAGGTTTCTGAAGCTGAGGGTTCGGGACTTGCGAAGTGCTTCTACGACGCGCTTGGACTCTTCGGTTACGCTCACCAGGCTGGTGTGGAGGTGCTCTACAGCCACCACAGGCGGGGTTTTAGGGGTGAGTACGCGTTCGGCGATGGCGGCAAAGCGCGGTGCGCCTACTCCGATCAGAACCTCAGGCAGAAGCGCTGAAAGGGCTGGATCGAGAGCGACCACGCGGGCAAAGGACTTATCGGCTGCTTCAATGCGGGCCGCGAAGGTTGCGGCGATCTCTTTAAAGGCGCGGTATTGAAGTAGGCGGGCAAAGAGGATGTCTCGAGCTTCCAAAAGGGCAAGGTCTTCTTCATCCTCGATCTCACCGCTAGGTAGCAGTCTGGCCGCTTTGAGATCGAGCAAGGTCGCGGCGATGACAAGGAATTCTGTGGCCTGATCTAGGCGCCAGCCTTCGCCGGATGCCTCAAGGGCTCGGATAAAGGCGATGAATTCATCGGTGACGATGCTGAGTGAGACCTCAGTGATATCCATCTTGTGGCGCGAAATGAGCTGCAAGAGCAGATCGAAGGGGCCATCAAAGTTATCGAGGTGGACGTTAAAGGGAGAACTCTCGATCGTTGCGATCGAATCTGCGCCTTCGCTCTCAATTTGGGTCTCAATATCCACCTGCGAACCTTACTTCGTTACTTGCTCAAATCTGCGCATGGAGCGTAGAGTCGCGCCAACAGAAAGAGGTTTCTCGCTTGAACGCTAAATCGACATTTGATGATGATGTGGTAACTACCGCCACACTTCTCGGGCGTGAACCCCAGAATTTCCGTATTCCATCTGCTCCACTAGAAGGACAACCAGCCAAGGTCATTTCGATCTTCAACCAAAAGGGCGGCGTTGGTAAGACAACTACAACTATCAACCTGGGCGCAGCAATTGCTGAACTGGGTCGTCGCGTTCTGCTCGTGGACTTCGACCCACAAGGTGGTTTATCACTTGGTCTCGGAGTTAATGCTCACGCGCTTCCGCTTGAGAACACTGTCTACTACGCGTTGATGACTCCAGATGCGAATATCGATGAGATTGTTCTGAAATCATCAGTTGCTAACTTAGATTTTCTTCCCGCTAACCGCGATCTCGGTACCGCTGAAACAACTCTTGGCGCTGAAATTGGTGGACAGCAGTATTTGAAGCGTGCGCTATCTCGTTTGAAAGACCGTTATGACGTTATTTTGATTGATTGCCAGCCAACCATGGGTCAATTGACCATTAACGCACTCGTTGCATCTGATGAAGTTATCGTTCCGTTGCAGTGCGAGTACTTTGCACTTCACGGATTTATTGAACTTAAAGGCAATATCGATAAAGTTAGAAACTTCCTAAATCCTGATCTTAAGTTGATCGGAATTTTGGCAACCATGTATGAGAAGAAGACTCTCCACAATCGCGAAGTTCTCACCGCGATTCTAGAAAAATATCCAGAAGATGTCTTTGAAACAATTATCGCTAAGACAATTCGTTTCTCTGAAACAACTGTC
>RGER01000316.1 GCA_009917815.1 Actinomycetota bacterium | reverse complement strand
CGAGCGAGTGCTTCCCGAGAAGTATCGGCGACTGACGTATTTCCGACTACTTTTCCATCGCGCATCACCGTGACGCGATCCGAGATATCCATCACCTCACCGAGCTTGTGCGAAATAAAAATGACACTCTTACCTTCGCTGGCAAGGGTACGTACCGAGTCAAAGAGCGTGGTGACTTCTTGTGGGGTAAGCACACTCGTAGGTTCATCAAGAAGTAGAACTTGTGCACCTCGATAAAGAGTCTTAATAATCTCAACGCGTTGTTGCTCGCCCACCGTGAGATCGCTGATTCGTGCTCGTGGGTCTACGGGAAGGCCATAGCGTTCGCCAATTTCGCGAACTGCCTCTTCCACCCTCTTTGTAGAGAGAATCCAACTTTGCTTTCTATCACCGAGAGAGATGTTCTCGGCAACGGTGAATTGTGAGACGAGACGAAAGTGTTGATGCACCATTCCAATGCCCAAAGCCAGACCATGTCGGGGACTCTTTAAGTCGACACGCCTTCCATTTATTTCAACATGTCCCGCGTCAGGTTGATACAACCCAGTGAGAATTGCAGCGAGAGTGGATTTACCTGCGCCATTTTCTCCAAGAAGGGAATGCACCTCACCGGCAGATACATCGAATGAAACATCTTGGTTTGCGAGAACTCCAGGGAAAGATTTGCTGATATGGCGGGCTGCAATCACGAGCTCTCCCTCAATAGATCACTAGCAAAATTTCTAGGTGGTACAAAATCTAAGGACGAACCTGAATCATGCCTGATCCAGGTTCGTCCTTAGAAGGGGTCTTACTGAATTACTTCTTGATGGTGCCTTGAACACCCTTGACGAAGTACTGCATGGACATCAGGGCATCCATTGGTGCTGTTGCACCCTTGGCGACCTGCTCCTTGCCAGATTGATCCATGATTGGACCGTCGAAGGGATGAGCGGTCCCGGCGATGAAGGCATCTTGCGCTGCCTTCACGGCGGCTGCGGTATCTGCTGGAACATCTTCGGCTGGTCCAAAGAGCTTGACCATCCCATCCTTCATATTCCCGTAGTACTGCTCACTCTTCCAAGTGCCATCAATGACAGCCTTTGCCTGTGCGGTGTAGAAGGGGCCCCAATCCCAACCTGGGCCGCCGGCCCAAGCCTTAGGAGCAAGACTTTGCATGTTGCTGTTGTAGGAGAGCCAACGTGCGCCTACTGCCTCTGCCGCTTGGCCAGTTGCAGGTGAATCTTGATGTTGTGCAAGCACATCTACACCAGAGTTCAAGAGTGATTGTGCAGCTTGCTTCTCCACGTTGGGGTCATACCACGTCGAAGTCCATACGACCTTGGTAGTGGCCTTGGGATTAATTGCTTGTGCTCCGAGTTCGAAAGCATTGATTCCACGAACTACTTCAGGGATGGGGAAGGCAGCAACATAACCGAGGCGCCCGCTCTTTGATACCGAAGCTGCGATCATTCCAGAGAGGAATCGTGCTTCTTCTGCAGCACCAAAGTAGGTACCCATATTTGCTGCGGTCTTATACCCGGTTGCGTGCATAAATTTAACATCAGGGTAGGCAGCAGCAACTTCGAGCATCTGATCCATGTAGCCGAATGAAGTACCGAAGATCAACTTATAACCCT
>RGER01000315.1 GCA_009917815.1 Actinomycetota bacterium | reverse complement strand
TGTAACGGAGATCTAGAGGAAGCTCGCCAAGTAGCAGAAGGCGCGCCTCTGTTAAGAGACAAGAGCGCACATCGGGCGGAACGCGCCTTGGATGCCATTACGCGCATAGCGCCTTTCGATGTATCGAAAGCCCTGGCTGAGTTCGATGCAGCTTTTATAGGAAGCTAATGCGGTCTATTTATACTGTTTTCTCTCATGGTTCTCCTGTGGACGGCGTTAGGATTATCCTCCAAGCGCTTGCAGGACGAGCGTAAACCGACCATTCTCCCGGCCAATTCTGGTAAAGTAGCGTTGAGTCGCCCGGGGAACCTATGGCCCAAGAACTCTCCTTCGATCTTGATGATGAGCCGCGCGCGGAAGGAGAAGCCTTTTGTGTTGACGTAGATGGGTTTGAGGGTCCGCTAGATCTGCTTTTGGAGCTTGCGCGCAGACAAAAGGTCGATCTTGCGCGAATCTCAATACTCGCGCTGGCCGAACAATATCTAGCTTTCATTGAAGAGGCGCGGCGCACGCGCCTGGAATTAGCCGCAGATTACCTCGTCATGGCCGCCTGGCTTGCTTTCTTGAAGTCTCGTTTGTTGCTGCCAGAACAGCCAAAGGGCGAAGAGCCTTCAGCGGCAGATCTTGCCATGGCGCTTGCCGAACGCTTACGTCGTCTTGAATTAATTCGTATTGCCGCTGATCGACTGACCCAACGCGGTCGGTTGGGACGTGACATGTTCCTGCGTGGCGGCGGCGAGGGAATTGAAACAATAACTCAGTCGCGGTTTCAGGCTAAGCTCTTTGATTTATTGGCTGCCTATGCCCGTCAGCGTCAAAAATCCGTTACTTCTCGCGTCGTCGTTCAGCAACGCGCTGTATGGTCTTTGGCGGAAGCGCGGGAAGCTTTGGAGCGTCTCGCCGGCATTGCTGCTGAGTGGACTGTTCTTGATGATTTTCTTCTCCATTATTGTGTAGATATGCAAACGGCGCGGACAATTCGCGCCTCTGCTTTCTCAGCATCGCTTGAAATGGTTCGGGAAGGGCGCTTTGACATGCGTCAGGATCAAGCCTTCGCGCCGCTTTGGGTGCGGCGGCGCGCTGAGACTATTCAAGATCAAAACAACGATGTTCTTTAGGTTTGGGCATAAATAAGGAGTTTGCTCATTGGCGCAGGCGGCGGAAAAAATTGAGCTCTTTGACGTCGATAGCGATGAGGCGCTCGCGCGAAAGGAAGCAGCCTTGGCTGAAGCGGAACGTATTGTTGAAGCGCTTCTTTTTGCCTCGTCTGAACCCCTCGAGGAAGCCGAGCTTAAACGGCGAATTGATGAAAGCGTTGATCTTGACGCTGTTTTAGAGAAGCTTCGAGATCATTATGCTAACCGCGGGGTAAATCTCGCGCGCGCAGGAAAAAAGTGGTTTTTCCGTACTGCGGTTGATTTGTCGTGGATCTTGGCGCGCGAGAAAGTTGAAGAAAAAAAGCTCTCCCGTGCTGCGCTCGAAACTCTGGCGATCATTGCTTATCATCAGCCAGTCACTCGGGCCGAGATAGAAGAAATTAGAGGCGTAGCAATTTCTAAAGGCACGCTCGACGTGCTGTTGGAGACAAGCTGGATACGTTTGCGGGGCCGTCGCAAAGC
>RGER01000314.1 GCA_009917815.1 Actinomycetota bacterium | reverse complement strand
TTTCTCCAAGCCCACCATTAATCCTGTAATAGCTCGTGGGGTGAGGTCGAGCATCTGGGATATCTGCCCCATAGTCATTTCTCCTGATTGAGAGAGGAGAAAGATCACCATTAATTGTGATGAAGTAATTTCATGTTTCGACTCGATCTTTACGCTCATCCAGCGCGGGAAGAGATGACTCAACCTGCCTACGCTCGCTGCGATAAAGAGCGATGCCAGGCCGCGGGGCATGAGCCTTATCGCCGAAGGCGGTGGCTTTCGCGGCGTATTTCTCGGCGTCTTCTCAGCCTTTTCCATGCAATAAATGTACCGTATCGACTTGTAAAACTATTTACCTAGGTAAATACTTACTGCCTAGGCGCTGGCCGAGAAATCTGAGCGGAAGAGGGATATTCAAGTGCAGAACTCCAAGAAGAGAATGATCGGGCTTACTGCAATCGCGGTCATTGCGCTCAACAGTGCGGTCTACTACGTGGCGCACGCGGCCAGTACTCCCGCTACGGTCTCAACCACTTCGGCTTTGAAAGCCGCGAAGTGGAACCCCACGGTAAAAATCACCTATTCCAAGAGCTCAATCATTCTCCAACCCACCGGAATCCCGAATCACGCACGAGATACGTACTACGCAGTGCCTAATGCCGGAGTGGTCGTACCAGATTCCACAACGGCGAGGATCATCAAGGATCCGACGAAGGCGCAAACCTACAAATTCACTATTCCTAGCACCCCCAAATACACCTCGACGGTTACGACCACCTCGCTTGGGTCAATCGGTGTCATGATTTCTGGAGCAGTTCTGTACAACCCATTCGAGGGTGACGGAAAAACTGTCGCCATGGCGAACAACTTCACCATCACTGATGCAAGTGGCATCACCGCATCTTTTGTAGATAAATGTTCGGGCCACCCCACTCCAGATGTGGGTGCCTACCATTACCACGGGCTTCCTAATTGTGTGACGGCAAAGGTGGATAAGGCTTCGAAGCCTTCGCACATCATTGGCTTTGCCCTCGACGGTTTTCCGATCTATGGAGACCGAGACAATAACGGGAAGCAACTTACGGCTGCCGCTCTCGACAAGTGCAACGGAATCAATAACGCTACACCTGAATTCCCTAAAGGTATCTACCACTACGTTTTGCTCAGCACTGCTGATGCGCGCTCATCTATCGCCTGTTTTCATGGCGTAGTTGATCGCACACAATTCCAAGCCATGCCGCCGATGGGTGGCGGCCCCAACGGTGGAGGTCCCAATGGTGGTGGAATGCCAGATATTGCTAGCGCTGCCAAGAAGCTTGGCATTACTGAAGATCAACTCCTGGCTGCATTCGCTTACAAGATGCCTCCGGACTTTGCTCTCGCCGCTAAGAACTTGGGCCTGACTGAGTCGGCGTTAAGGGCAGCCTTAGGAGTTACTGGCTGAGTAGCCCCTGAGCTGTGACGCGCGTAAATCTATGATTTACACTTCCCCAGTGACTGAAAAGCAGGTAACTGGTCCCGCCTCATATTTCCCATCCATTGAGAAGAAATACGGGAAGCCGATAGCTCACCTTAGGAATGATTTTGAGATGGGGCATGGTCATGCAAATGCCATTGTTCATGTCTTCCGCAAAGAGAATG
>RGER01000313.1 GCA_009917815.1 Actinomycetota bacterium | reverse complement strand
GAAGATGATCTTCCTTGAGCAGGATATGCTGTCCTATGTGATCCGTCTTATGGCGAGTTGTCTGGAAGGCAATAACCGTGAGCAGTGCTACTACACCTTCATCGGCGGTGGTGGCAATGGCAAGTCCAAGATCGTGGACCTGATGCGCTACACTTTCGGTGAGTACTGCTCGTCTCTCCAGGCCACGGCACTCACCCGTAAGCGCCCTGACTCGGGCGCAGCGAATCCGGACATCATCTCGATCAAGAACAAGCGCTTCATTTATCTCCAGGAGCCGGACGACAGCGAGCCTCTGAACACGTCCAGGATGAAGCAGTTCAGTGGTGAGGACGTGGTAGAGGCCCGCGGTCTCTTTGAGGACCAACAGCGTTTCCGCATCTCGGGCAAGCTGTTCATGATGTGCAATAAGCTTCCGCCGGTACACTCGATGGACCGTGGCACCTGGCGCCGTATTCGCGCCATTCCCTTTAACTCCAAGTTCGTAGATGAGTCGGATCCTGAGCTGAAGAAGGGGGCGCCGAATGTGTTTCTGCGGGACAATGACCTGGATACGAAGTTGCTGGACTGGCGCCAAGCGTGGTTGGGTCTTCTGGTACACGTGTATGAGACGGAGTACTTGGTGAAGGGCATGGAACCTGTGCCAAAGGGGGTTGTGGAGGAGAGCAATCGGTACAAGGAGAGTTTTGACCAGTATGGCAAGTTCAAGGCCGAGCGGATGGTGGATTTCCGCGACGTGCGTGCGAAGCTGGTGGAGTATGGGAATGAGGAGGCGAGCCTGAAGGATATCATGACGGCGTATACGGGCTGGGTTCGTAGCAATGAGGGTGCCTTGACTGGTAAGAAGCTTACCAAGCAAGATATACAGAAGCGGTTGGAGGATGATTTCGGCAGTGCTCCAGGGGGCGTATTCAAGCGGTGCGCCGTGTTCTTTGATGACGAGGCGAAGTCGGAGTTTGAGAAGGAGAGGGCACCGGAGGCCTAGGAGGCCAAAGGGCCTCCTAGGCCAAAGGGCCTAGGAGGCATAGGAGGCCAAAGGGCTCTGACCCTAGACAAAGGGCCTAGGCCCCTTACATAAAGATCATCATGAGTATGGTAATGGGTATCACAGCAAGAGAGAGCAAGAAGGATACCTGCATCGCTTTTCCAAAGCCAGAATACACATGTACATAGGTAAATGCGGCTTTCAGTAAGATTGTGTACGCTATGAAGAAAAACAACAGTACATATTCTTGCAAAGTCTGTTGCCTGGTTTTTCCACCATTCTGCTGAGCACGATACTCCTCTTCCTGGAAAAGACGATCATACATCTTCCGTTTTTCTTTGAAATCATTCTTCTGATTTTTTATAATTGCATCTTCTTCCTTGCTTGACATGAATGTATCATAAGAGTCTGCAATATTAAATCTCAGAGTGGTAATTTCGTCTATAATAGCGCCTATGCGCCCTCGGAAATCTTTTAAAGTCACCGCCATTCTAATTACCATGAAATCTAAAAGTTAAGATGACTGGTTCTTAACGTTTGGATTTTTCTGAAATTCTATTTATCCTGAAGGGTTTGCAGAAGAAGGTGTGGTAGCAGCGGCTGTTCCATCAGAATTCGATTCACATGTCTCTGTAGGC
>RGER01000312.1 GCA_009917815.1 Actinomycetota bacterium | reverse complement strand
ACGCGTTACTTCTTCATACACTGTTTTGAGGAGCAGAGACATCTCCTCCTTTCTTTTTACTGCGAGCTTTTACTGGCTTCGCTTTTGAATCTGGAGCATGCAAAGGAGGAGCCATGGCATTCCGCAAATGCAACAGATAATTCTCCCAGAGTACGGGGATTCTGTAAGAAGGCACCGTCTGACCAGAACCTGTAAACGGCTGTTGAATACAGACCCCTGCTAAGTTACCCTTTTGCTCCTGTGTTAAAGGGATAAGATCCAAGGCAAATAGCCATTGGTGGAATCCATCTGTCCATCGTATATTCCTATGAAGAAGTCCATAGACAATCGCTCGTATTTGTTTGACATCCGATAACTTCGGCTCGGTGGAAATCCAGCGCTTATAAATCATAACGATTTCATCTTCGGGTGTAATGATTGTGCCGGCTTTTGCTCCTGCCGGAGCATCACGCAGAAGTTTCTCAAGGGACTTGTCCGTGGCTGATGGCACGGGTATCTCAATACACCAGTCCGAAATACGCTGAGGAAGAGGATGCTCGCTCGTCAGCCAAAGAAGAGTATCTGCGTGATTCTCTTCCAGAAAGGCCTGTAGGTAAATGACCGATTCGCTACTGAGAAGATGGGCGTGATAGAATACGAGGCATCGCTGGTGATGACCCTCGGCCACCACTTGGCTTCCTCGTCCCCAGCGTTCCAGGATAGATTTCACGTATTGTTTGTCTTGTAGAGACATCCGTGCGCAATCAAAGCCCCAGTGGACAATACTGATTTCCATCGGCAAGAGCGGTTTGTCCGAAGATTCTTCTGCTTCTTCTCCATCGGATTGGTCGCCACCCTGGATAGGAGCATTCCAGCTCTGGCGTTTGAGACAATAGACCTGGCCCATAGATCTCGCCCAGAGCTGGAGTTGTTCTTGGAGTGCGCGCCGTTTTCCAGAACCGGGGGGACCTCTCCAGCATATTGACATCTTGTGTTAGAGGGGGGTTGTGGGGAATCTTTAGATGTTGTGCAAGGGCGCGGGTCTAAACATTCCAGGTGCTTGGATGTATAGGAAAGAAGATGGAGTGGCAGTTGCCGGTACAGAAACTGGAAATTGGAAACGTCAATATAGGATCTCCTTGGGCGCGGGAGAGCCGGAAGGAATATGAACAGAAGCCGATGGCTCCTCTGTCCTATTTCGGAACCCAGTTCCGTATTCCGTTTGTGAGTCTGCTGTTTCCGCCTCTGAGTGTCGTGGAGTATAATCCGGTCACCGGTAAGCTTGTGCTTGATATGACGGGGAACAGTCTGACGTCCATTAAGCTGGGGGCTCTACAGGACACGCTCCTGGGAGCCATCTGTTACCACCAGGCCGCGTGGTTCAAGAGCGAGTTCTCCAAGGAAGATGTAAAAGGAGGGTTCCAGCCTCTGTATTCGGACAATCGGCTTCACTTGTACTGTCCTCAGACGGCGCGCGTATATAAGGGTGGTGAGTGGCATACATCTGGCGACATTGTGGCAGGATGTAAGATTCGGGTGGCCGTGAAGCTCCATGGGATTAGTTTCTTGACGCGGCCGGATGGATCGTGGAGTGGGCGCTGTCGCTTCCAGCACCGTATTCTGGGGATTATTGTACAGCGG
>RGER01000311.1 GCA_009917815.1 Actinomycetota bacterium | reverse complement strand
AGGCGCACTCGAGCATGCGAGCCACTTTGGTTGGCAAGCCACAGCAGAGAAGATGCTCTCTGTGTATGACTCTCTACTCTCCGGTCAGTCGCAATTACGTACAAGGGCTTAACCGAATGAGCCCTGCGCGCATTAATTCATTGCTCGAATCTCACTGCAAAGATGTGGGAATTGATTACGAGTGGATCGATGATTCAACCTTTATCGCAACTCTCAAAGGCGAGCAGAAATTAGCAATAACGGTCGCCATCAAAGTCGGTACGTATGCCCTCGCTGTGAACATCTTCGTGATGCGCAAGCCTGATGAAAATTCAGAAATCATCCATCGACTCTTACTCGAAACCAATCTCAAGATTTTCGGTTTGTCTTACGCAGTGAACCACCTAGGCGATATCTACTTAACAGGGCGTCTTCCTCTCACGCTTACAGAAGAGGATCTTGATCGACTCTTCGGGGCGGTACTTCGATATGGCGACGAGACTTTTAATAAGTTAGTAGAGATCGGATTTGCCAGCGCCATACGCCGCGAATGGGCCTGGAGGGAGTCTCGCGGGGAATCTCTTGAAAATCTTCGTGCCTTTGCTCACATGATTGAAGAGTGACCTGCTTTTCTCTGGCAGGCTAGCCTCATGACCTCGACATTAATCTTGCTCCGTCACGGACAGAGCGATTGGAATGCCAAGAATCTCTTCACTGGCTGGGTCGATGTGCCGCTCACTCCACTTGGCGAACAAGAAGCTCAGCGAGGAGGCGAACTACTTTTAGAACGGGATTTGCTTCCTGAGGTAGTGCATACCTCTCTCCTGCGGCGAGCGATTGCTACTTCCCAGATTGCATTGAACGCTTGTGATCGACACTGGATTCCGGTGCGTCGAGATTGGCGACTCAATGAACGTCACTACGGTGCGCTTCAAGGAAAAGATAAGAAGGAAACCTTGGCGGCCTATGGTGAGGAGCAATTTGCCTTATGGCGTAGATCTTTTGATGTGCCGCCTCCACCGATCGACGATGCGGATCCATATAGTCAAGCTGCTGATCCTCGATATGCAGATATTCCAAAAGATCAATTGCCAAGAACTGAGTGCCTCTCTGATGTAGTTAAGCGCCTCCTTCCTTACTGGAATAAAAGCATCACTCCCGACTTAAAGAGTGGAAAAGTTGTGCTGGTTGTCGCACACGGAAATTCACTTCGCGCACTTGTAAAGCATCTCGACGGAATCTCGAATGAAGATATTGCAGGCCTCAACATCCCAACAGGGATCCCACTGCTTTACACGCTCAACAAGAACCTCGAGCCGATCAAGCGCGGTGGAGAGTATCTAGATGAGGAAGCAGCAAAGAGTGCCATCGAGGCCGTTGCTAACCAAGGCAAGCATTAGTTCAAAGTATCCGTTAATTCAAAGTAGCAATGAATACAAATTCTTAATTAGTGTTGAGGAGTTGCGTACTCGCCAGTCACCAAATAATAAAGGCGGCGAGCTACCGATACTGCATGATCGGCAAATCGCTCATAGTAACGGCCAATCAAAGTAACATCGATGGCGGTTTCAATACCGTGAGGCCAATTTGGATCAAGCAGCGCGACAAACAGTTTGCGGTGCAGTTGGTCCATCTCGTCGT
>RGER01000032.1 GCA_009917815.1 Actinomycetota bacterium | reverse complement strand
TAACAACATTCTTAGAATCGGTCATTGCTTCACTCTTTTCATATAGGCAACAAGTTGCTCTCCGGTACCTGGCGCAGGAACAACCTGAACCAGCTCCCAACCATCAAGACCCCAGTTGTCCAGGATCTGCTTGGTGGCGTGGGATAGCAAGGGCACGGTGACGTACTCCCAGATGACTTTTTCGCTCATGCCCCCACCCTACGACTGCCCGCGCCTAGAAGCGCAATCGCTATTACGCTGGAGGCATGAGTACCGCACCTCGCCTCCACGTGGTGACCGGTAAAGGCGGGACGGGGAAGACCACCCTGGCCGCCGCCTTAGCCCTCTCATTTGCCCAGGCGGGAGCGAAAACCCTGCTCCTTGAGGTCGAGGGGCGCCAAGGTCTCGCCCCGCTCTTTGGGCGCGCAGAGCTCCCCTACCGAGAGGTAGAACTCGCCCCCGATCTCTGGGGGATGAGCGTGGACCCCCGGGAGGCGCTACTGGAGTACATCGAGATGTATTACAAGGCCGGGGCAGCTGGCCGGGCGCTCGCCAAATTTGGTGTGATCGACTTTGCCACCACCATCGCTCCAGGTTTACGCGATGTGTTGCTCACCGGGAAGGCGTATGAAGCCACCAGGCGACGTCCGGGAAATAAATCGGGATCAACATTTGAAGGACCATGGGTGTACGACGCAGTTGTCATGGATGCACCGCCCACCGGACGCATTGGAAAATTTCTCGACATCAACGCACAGCTTGCATCACTGGCCAAGGTTGGACCCATTCGTAAACAAGCGGAATCGATTAGCGAATTAATTCATTCGACGATGACCACCGTTCACATAGTGACTCTTCCTGAGGAAATGCCGACGCAAGAAAGTCTCGAAGCAGTTGATGAATTGCGTGGACTCGACATAAATCTAGGCCACATATTTGTTAATCAAGTTCTCGAAGAGCGAGAGTTTGGCACTTTCACTGACAAGATCGACACTGTCGTTGCAACAGCACTTCGAAAAGAAGTGAGTCGATATACGAATCGTTTAGCCCGCCAAGAGAAGCAAATTGCGCTACTTGACGAACTCGATGTCATAGAAATTGCCCACATGGGTGAAGAGATTTCCTTTGAAATCTTAGAGTTCATGGCGAACGGTTTGCGTGAAGCATGATTAAGGAACTCTTGAGCGATCCTGCTACCCGTGTCATTCTTTGTTGTGGGGCTGGTGGAGTCGGAAAGACCACGACGGCCGCCGCCATTGCCCTGCAGGCCGCCGATCAAGGTCGCAAAACAGTAGTACTGACAATCGATCCAGCTCGACGCCTAGCGCAAGCGTTAGGGCTTAATGAGTTGAGCTTTGAACCACATGCGGTAAAAGCCGTCCCGAATCTCTACGCGATGCAACTCGATATGAAGCGCACATTCGACGAAATTGTTTTAGCGCACGCCGATGCAGAACGCGCTCGTACGATTCTAGAAAATCCTTTCTATATCTCACTCTCGTCTTCGTTTGCTGGCACGCAGGAGTACATGGCGATGGAGAAGTTGGGTCAATTACTCGCCTCACAAGAGTGGGACTTGATTGTGGTTGATACTCCCCCGAGCCGTTCGGCGCTCGATTTCCTCGATGCACCGGCAAGGCTCGGCTCATTCCTCGATGGACGGCTCATCAAATTTCTCACCACACCAGCGAAAGCAGGCGGCTGGGCGATTACTCGAATTCTCAATACTGGTATCCAGCTCTTTGCATCGACCATCTCGAAAATCCTCGGGGGCCAGATCCTCACAGATATTTCGGCCTTCGTTTCGGCGCTCGACTCCGTCTTTGGCGGATTTAGAAAGCGCGCCGACGAGACGTATCAACTCTTAAAAGCCCCCGGCAGCGCCTTTCTCGTGGTGGCGGTACCCGAACGTGAACCCATTCGAGAGGCAGAGTTCTTTATTGATCGACTCAATTCAGAAGGTATGCCACTCGCGGGAGTCATCGTGAATCGGGTGAGTCCATCCCTTGCACCACTGACTATCAGCGAAAGCAAGGAGCTACAGAAGAGTGCCTCGCCAGCGCTTCGTACCGCCCTCGAACTTCACATTGAGAACCTACGTGCGCAGGCGAATGAAGAGCGTTTGATTAAGACGATCAAGACGCCTGCGTTGGTGCGCATCGAAGACGCTGGCGGCGAGATCAGCGATATCGCTGGGCTGCGCTCTATAGATCTCGCTGGCAAGAGCCTGTGAGCATCCAAAGAGCGAATCGTTAACGCTCCGTCGGCAGTTACTCTCGGGCGTATGAAGAAATCTCGCGTCATCGGGCTCGTGCTAGTAGCCGCCCTCTCGGTGGGGACCACCGCGGTTGCTTCGGCTACCACGAAAGCCAAGACGCTCTCTTTTACTGCTGAAGTATGGGCAGATAATTGGTTCGCGCTTTATGTAAATGGCAAGAAGGTGGGGGAAGATTCCGTACCCATCACCACTGAGAGATCCTTCAACTCAGAAGTGATGACCTTCACCGCTTCGTATCCACTCACTCTCGGTCTCGTGGCTAAGGATTACATCGCCAACGATTCAGGGTTGGAATACATCGGAACCCCACGGCAACAAATAGGTGACGGCGGCATCATCGCCCAAGTCCGCGAAACGAAGAGCGGAAAATTTGTCGCCGGAACCAGTTCGAAATGGCGAGCACTTGTTATTCATAAAGCGCCGCTCAATCCAGATTGTGTTACCTCCACAAATCCCACTACTGATTGCACTTTTGAAAAGAGTGCGGAGCCGAAGGGTTGGAGCACTAGTACTTTTAAAGATACGAAGTGGCCGTTCGCAACTCTCTACACCGAAGAAGCTGTGGGCGTGAAGGACGGCTACAACTCAATCAAGTGGAATACGAACTCAAAATTGATTTGGGGAAGTGATCTCAAGCTCGACAACACCATTCTGATGCGTTATATCGCAACAGGAAAGTAATTCCGCCTTGAGTTTTTACAATCCAAGGGCAGATTTCACGGCCGCAGAAACTGTGGCGCCATCAGCCTTGCCAGCAATCTTCGGCTGAAGCAACTTCATGACGGCACCCATGCCACTCGGGCCAGCCGCGCCACTTTCGGCGATCGCTTCTTTAATCATCTGCGCCAATTCGGCCTCGCCTAACTGCGCCGGTAAGTAGAGCGCAATCACTTCGCCTTCGGCCTTCTCGCGATCGGAGCGATCCTGGCGATCCCCCGCCGCGAAAGCTTCGGCTGCCTCCCGGCGCTTCTTCGCCTCACGCGAGAGGACGGTAATGATCTCTGCGTCGGTGAGGACTCGAGCGCTCTTGCCGGAGACTTCCTCATTGGTGATCGCGGTGAGCACCATCCGGATAGTCGCGGCATGCAACTCATTTCGGCTGCGAATGGCTTCGGTCAGGTCGCTTTGGAGGGTCTCTTTGATACTCATAGGGCACATCATGGCACGATGGCACCGTGATCTCATCGCGCTTCACCCTGCGTCAGGCAGAAGTCCCGATTCTGCCGGCTAATGCGCGCCCCCTCCGGATTCTTCATATTTCCGATCTTCACCTCACCCCCAAGCGAGTGCGTGAGATGCGGTGGATTAAATCCCTCGCCGCGCACCGCCCTGATTTTGTGATTAGTACCGGCGATCATCTGGCACATCCCGACGCCGTCGGTGTGGCCCTCGATGCCATGTCAGATCTGTTGCATATTCCTGGCGCGTTCGTGCTCGGTTCCAACGATTATTTCGCCCCTGCTTTGAAGAATCCGCTCTGGTACTTAAAGAAAGATGACGGCGATCGTTCCCATGGCCCGGAACTTCCCTGGCGTGAACTTGTTACTTCCTTAACTTCTGCAGGGTGGCAAGATCTCGATGATCGTAGAGCAGCGCTCTCTCTTGGCGGTTTATCCATTGAATTTCGCGGAACTGATGATGCGCATCTCGAGCGGGATCATTACGAAGCAGTGGCAGGACCACGCGCGAGAGACTCTGATCTCTTTATAGGCGTCACGCACGCGCCATATCGTCGCGTCCTTGATGCCATGGCCGGTGACGGCGCAGATCTTATTTTCGCTGGACATACACACGGCGGACAAGTACGTCTTCCCTGGCCGGGAGGCTCTAAAGCGCTTGTCACGAATTGTGATTTACCCACATGGCGTGCTCGTGGTCTGACACGAGTGAAAGAAGAGCCGTGGCTCCACGTGTCTGCAGGAATGGGAACGAGTCCCTACGCCCCATTTCGCATCGCATGCGCACCTGAAGCCACGCTTTTAACGCTCATACCCGCTCAATAGAAATAGATCTGCGTCCTCATCAATTTTCACTATCGTAGATCGAGATCGATAGGTCTAAGAGATATCCATGATGTGACGATTACTTCGATCAAAGGTGAGATAGTTCCATGTCCAATCGGCCATCGTGCCAATCTTATTTCGTCCACCGAGTAAGTAGAAAAGATGAAGCCAGAGCCAGGCATACCAAGCGATGGGGCCGGAGAGGCGCAATTTCCCGCTCTCGACAACTGCTTTATGTCGGCCGATTGTTGCCATAGATCCCTTGTCGCGGTACACAAAGTTTGCGAGCGGTTGGTCGATTGACGCCTTTTTGATTTGATCCGCTAAGAATTTGGCCTGCTGGATGGCAACAGGAGCAACCATCGGAAGTAATTTACCCGCAGAATCTTTAGCACCGGCCACATCGCCAATCGCAAAACAGTGAGGAAGTCCCACTACTTGAAGAGTTGGTTGAATCTCTATTCGTCCTGCGTGCATAGGCATATTGAGTCTCTCTACAATCTCAGGACTCGTAACTCCCGCAGCCCAAATAGTTACCTGCGACTCAAGAACGTCTCCCGACATCAGCCTGATGTGATTCTCGGTCACTTCCGCGACGGCGGCCGAAACCAATACGCGAACCCCAAGTTTTGCTAGGTCGACTCGAGTTCGTTCGGAGAGTTTCTCCGAAAACGAAGGAAGCAGTCGTGGACCGGCTTCGATGAGATTAACTTCTATCTTCTGGGCAGCTGCTGCCGCATCTGAGGTCAAGGGGCCTTGAGCAAGTTCTGCAATTGCTCCTGCCATTTCGACTCCAGTCGGGCCGCCTCCTACCACGCTTATCGATAATTTCTGGTCGTCATCCGACTGACACAAGCCCTCAAAACGTCGCATGATGAGCGACCGAATCGTCAGCGCTTCTGACACGCTTTTCATTCCCTTTGAAAATTCTGCAACGCCAGGAATCTTAAAATCATTTGTGGCAGAGCCAACGGCCAAAACCAGATAGTCAAAACTGATGCGTTCATTGGATTCAAGCGTCAGGACTCTCTGCGCATGATCAATCTCTACAGGTGAACTCATACGGAATTTCACCGAGGTCTTACGAAGAGCGCTACGAACAGGATGTGCTACGTGGTCTGCAGCTAACCCGGCAGTGGCTACCTGGTAGAGCAATGGAAGAAAAGTCTGGAAGTTATGGCGGTCGATGAGAGTCACATCTGCAATCGGATCCAGGGCCCGAGCGGCATTTAAACCACCGAAGCCGGCGCCAATGATTACTACTTTGGGACGAATCATGCTTTTGAGTCTACGGTTCACTTCCCGTTATGGCGCGGTGAGAAAATTTCTGGCACGAGGCGTGGTCGGGGTGACAGGATTTGAACCTGCGGCCTCGTCGTCCCGAACGACGCGCGCTACCAAGCTGCGCCACACCCCGATAAAAGCAATCCTAGCCTGCGAATTCCGCCGCAACTAGTTCGGCAATCTGTGCAGTATTGAGCGCAGCGCCCTTGCGTAAGTTATCCCCACAGACAAAGAGATCAAGAGCGTAAGGATCATCGAGGCTTACGCGCACGCGGCCGACCCAAGTGGGGTCCGTGCCCACAACATCAGCGGGAGTAGGGAAGATGTGATTCTCTGGTTCGTCGACTAATTTCACGCCAGCGGCATCACGCAAAACTCCCTGCGCTGCCTCACGATTTACTGGTTTCGCAAAACGTGCGTGCACTGCCAACGAGTGCGTTGTAACTACCGGCACGCGCACGCAGGTTGCAGAAACTTTGAGATCTGCAAGACCAAGGATCTTGCGCGATTCATTACGCACTTTTAATTCCTCAGATGAGTAACCGGCTTCTTTGAGCGAACCAGCCCACGGAATAACGTTCATCGCAAGAGGTGCCGGGAAGGGCCCATTCTCTGTCACGACGTTACGTACATCGCCCGCGACATCGCCTACCTCGGTACCCGCTACTTCAATGAGTTGCTTGCGGAGCGCATCAATACCCGCTTGTCCGGCGCCCGAAGCGGCTTGGTAGGAGGCCACAACTAATTCTTCAAGACCATATTCTGCGTGCAGCGCACCCATCGCAACAATCATCGAGAGGGTGGTGCAATTGGGGTTACTGATGATTCCGCGAGGTCGATTCTTTGCTTCGAGTGGATTCACTTCAGGAACCACGAGTGGCACATCTTTATCCATCCGGAATGCACCAGAGTTATCGACTGCTACCGCACCGCGAGCAGCTGCAATCGGAGCCCACTCTGCAGAGACTTCATCCGGCACATCGAACATCGCAACATCCACACCATCAAATGCCTCTGGCGTGAGGGCGATAACGGTGAGTTCCTCACCTCGGCAGACGAGTTTCTTACCTGCACTGCGGGCTGAGGCGATGAGACGGATCTCGCCCCAGACATCTGGTCGATTCGAAAGGATGTCGAGCATGACGGTGCCTACCGCGCCTGTGGCGCCCACAATCGCAAGAGTTGGTTTCCCGCTCATCGTCCTGAGCCCCCATATACGACGGCTTCTGCTTGATCAGAATCAAGGTTAAAAGCGGTATGCGCTGCTTGAACGGCGCGATCAAGATCAGATTCGCGGCAGAGAATGGAAATGCGAATTTCTGAAGTAGTGATCATTTCGATATTGATTCCGGCGTCGGACATCGCACCGAAGAGCGTGGCACTGATTCCAGGATGTGAACGCATGCCTGCACCTACAAGCGAAAGCTTGCCAATTTGATCGTCATAGATGAGCGACTCGAAGCCCACTTCGCCCTGAATCTTCTTCAAAGTTGCAACCCCTGTTTGACCTTCGGTCTTGGGAAGGGTGAATGAAATATCGGTACGCCCGGTAGCGGCGGCTGACACGTTCTGCACGATCATGTCGAGGTTGATTGCGGCATCAGCGAGGCTGCGGAAGATGGCAGCTGCAACGCCGGGACGATCGGGAACACCCACGATGGTGATCTTGGCTTCGCTGCGATCGTGTGCCACGCCAGCGAGAATTGCTTGTTCCATTTCGGCTCCTTCTGGATAGTCCTTCACAACCCATGTGCCTTCTTTATTAGAGAAAGAAGACCGTACGTGGATTGGCAAATCGAAACGACGTGCATATTCAACGCAACGAAGGTGGAGAACTTTCGCTCCACTTGCTGCAAGTTCCAACATCTCTTCGTATGTAACACTCTTTAATTGACGGGCCGCAGGCACGATGCGTGGATCTGCTGAAAAGACACCATCGACGTCGGTGTAGATTTCGCACACATCTGCATCAAGAGCCGCTGCGAGCGCAACGGCAGTGGTATCTGATCCACCGCGACCAAGTGTGGTGATGTCTTTCGTATCTTGGCTGACCCCTTGGAAACCAGCGACGATTGCAATCGCTCCTTGATCCAGCGCTTCTTGAATGCGTCCTGGTGACACATCGATGACGCGCGCGCGACCATGTGCAGAGTCGGTGATGATGCCCGCTTGGCTTCCGGTGAACGAACGCGCTTCATGTCCGAGATTGGAAATGGCCATTGCCAGAAGCGCCATCGAGATGCGCTCTCCGGCGGTGAGCAACATGTCGAGCTCGCGGCCGGAAGGCATCGGGGAGACTTGATTCGCTAATTCAATGAGTTCATCGGTGGTATCGCCCATGGCCGAAACGACCACCACGACATCGTGGCCCGCACGCTTGGTTGCCACGATTCGCTGAGCAACCCGCTTCATCCCCTCGGCGTCTGCGACGGAGGAGCCACCAAACTTCTGCACGATCATTCCCACACGAGAAGAGTGGCGGAGGTTTTTCTGCTTTTCCAATCTATCTCATATTATGAGACAGCAAACATCTTACTATTTGAGACGATTTACGCTCACGGACGGAGAGTTTTAGTGATCGAAGCTCCGCCGACCCTCGAATGCCCGTCCCAAGGTGACCTCGTCGGCATACTCGAGATCGCCACCCACCGGCAGGCCGCTCGCCAAGCGAGTGACTCGTAAACCCAGGGGCTTGAGCATGCGCGCGAGGTAGGTAGCGGTGGCCTCACCTTCGAGGTTGGGATCGGTAGCCAAGATGACCTCGGTGACATCGCTATCAGCCAGACGCACCATCAACTCTTTGATGCGCAAGTTATCGGGGCCGATGCCTTCGATAGGACTGATGGCGCCACCCAGCACGTGATACCGACCGCGAAACTCGCGCGTCTTTTCGATGGCGACCACATCTTTACTCTCTTCAACAACGCAGATGACAGTGTGATCGCGGCGCCCATCGCGACAGATGCGGCATTGATCTTCTTCCGCAACGTTGCCGCAGATACTGCAGAAACGTACCCGTTCTTTTACTTCGCGAAGCACATCGACCAGGCGACGTACATCGACGGGATCCGCTTGCAAGATATGAAAGGCAATGCGTTGCGCGCTCTTGGGGCCGACGCCAGGAAGACGACCAAGCTCATCGATGAGATCTTGAACTACGCCTTCATACATACGCACACCTTACTTCGTACTACCGACAAGGGCGCGTTATTCCTTCTCGAACTGCCCGATAATCTCGGCACCTAATTCTCGTGCAAGTAATTCAGCGCCAGAGGTTGCGTTAAGCGTTGCATCGTCGTCGCGCTCATCTTTACGCTCGCTCTTCTTCTCGAGTGCGCTCTTCTTCGGCGCCTTAGTGGAAGGAGATGCTTCCGAACCTGAAGGATCCACAATGGCTTCGATGCGTCGATCGAGGCCCACCACATCGATGATCGCTTGTCGCAGAATTTCATCGCTTCCGGAACGCATGAAGGAATCGCGAGCCCCGGAGTTTGAAAGGGAAACGGCCATGACCTTGTCATCCATCGATGCCACTTGTGCACCGGCAGAGATGAGCGACCAGGTGAGACGACGTCGAGCTTTAACGTTTTCAATAATCTCTGGCCAGAGTCGGCGTACCCCAAGCAAGTCGATCGGACCGGTGGGCTTTGCCGCCGGCGCGCTCTTTACTTCCGGCGGTGCAGACGCAACGGGTGCCTCGTCTTCATCAATCGCTCGAGGTGGCGCCTTCTTTACTGGGCTGGCGAGTGGGCTCTCAACTGGAGTGGTTGGCAGCGCCACATCCCCGCGTCGCTCTAGTCGTTCCAGCCTTGCTAGTACGCCCCGCTCGCTCTCTTCTGAACCAGGAAGGAGAACGCGAGCGCAGATCAATTCAAGGAGTAACCGCGGGGAGGTAGCGCCGCGCATTTGCGTGAGTCCCTCATTGACTACATCGGCAGCGCGTGAGAGTGAACCTCGACCAAAACGTGCTGCTTGTTGTTGCATACGCTCCAACTGATCTGGTGGGAGCTCGCGAAAGATGGAGTGGGCTGATTGCGGAATGGATTCTAAAACGATGAGATCACGTAAGCGTTCCAGTAAATCTTGCGCAAAACGGCGAGGTTCGTGCCCAGCCTCTACGAGATGATCGACTGATTGATAGACACTCGCCCCATCACCTGCGGCAAAAGAGTCGACGACTTGATCGAGGATTGCACTATCGGTGTAACCAAGAAGTGCGATTGCTATTTCATAGGTAACACCGTCGGGACCAGCACCGGCAAGAAGTTGTCCGAGTACTGAGAGGGAGTCACGAACCGATCCGCCACCGGCGCGCACCACAAGCGGGATTACACCTTTAGCAACTTTGACGCCTTCGTCGTCACAAATCTTTTCAAGATGCTTCGTAAGGATGCCGGGCGGCACTAAGCGGAACGGATAGTGATGTGTACGCGAACGAATAGTGGCAATCAATTTTTCGGGTTCGGTTGTAGCGAAGATAAAGACCACGTGCGGTGGTGGTTCTTCCACAACTTTGAGAAGTGCATTTGCCGCACCTGGCCCGAGTTGGTGTGCCTCATCAATAATGTAGATCTTGTAACGACCTGCAACCGGAGAGAAGAAAGCTTTCTCACGAAGATCGCGAGCATCGTCAACTAAACCATGTGTGGCGGCGTCGAGTTCCACTACATCGATGGAGCCAGGACCGTTCGCAACGAGATCGAGACAACTCTGGCAGGTGCCACACGGATCAGGTGTGGGACCCTGCTCGCAATTAAGTGAACGAGCCAAGATGCGCGCGCTCGATGTTTTTCCGCAACCACGGGGACCAGAGAAGAGATAAGCGTGATGTGTGCGTCCGCTACTCAAAGCATTAGAGAGCGGAGCGGTGACGTGCTCTTGCCCAATGACGTCGGCAAAGCGCGACGGCCGGTACTTCCGGTAGAGGGCGAGCATAAGCACCTTTCGTAGAGGATCCCCCGCGCACCCGACAGAGCGTGCGTACCCTTGCTGCCTTCCGGCCCTGGGGGAGTTCCGCGCGATGACGCCGCGCGGGGGATCTGGGGAAAGCATAGAGGCGGGCGCTCACACTGTGTATCCGGGTGTCATATGCGCTCACGTGTAGCGCCCCATCGGGTGCAACTCACGGGCGACTTACGGGGATTGGGGGGCGAGCAGCAAAGCCCCGTATGCTTCCCCGCGGAGGATTCGCATAGTGGCCGAGTGCGCACGCTTGGAAAGCGTGTATAGGGAAACCTATCGCGGGTTCAAATCCCGCATCCTCCGCCATTCATCCTTAAGGTGATCTACCTCTTACATAGAGTCACCAAAATGAGAGTTGTACCGCTCGATTGTGGAGCCCCTATTACCGGTGCTTCAAAAATTGCGATCTTGAGGCATGAAATTTATCGCAATTCTCTCCGCCTTTTCAATCGTATTTGCGGTGCCACCCTCCCTGGCATCAAGTATTGAAAAGAAGGCTCCTTGCCGACTTGAAGTCGACAATGCACACATCTCATCAAATATTTTAAAGCACGAAAACCGCCACGCCGTGAAGGTCATCTTTCGCTCCATCTGCAATATGGACCAGAACCAATTAGAAATCAAACTTCAAATCAAGAAGAATGGACTTTTTATAGATCATGGAGTGACGCCTGTACTAACTAAGCGTTATTCATTTGTGAGCGCGTTACATACGATTTTGATCCAGGACGTTTACGTTTATTGCAGAAATGCTCAGCGAACCTTGTATTACGGTACCGCTCGAGCGCAGGCGACAATACACGGTAAGATCGTGACGGCACCTCGGGTTGAGTCTAAGAAAAGAGTTCCCCTGGCATGCGGGACTTGAGATATTCTTGATCTATGGATGACGGAACCGCATCGAGCTATTACCACTCTGTGCCAGACAGAGTTCCGTTCTCACATCGAATAAATCCGCTACGTAGACTCAGATATTCGCGATTGATTCCGCTCTTAAAAATCGTACACAAGAATAGGTATCTCGCTGAATCTAAGCAATTGATGGCAAAAAAACGCATCGAGGCAACGAGGCGTGGCCTTGCCACTCGTTTTGAGATCAATGACGGGACAGTGACCTTTGACGTATCGCCTGATGGCGGTTCAACCTATTTAAACTACTTACGAGCGCAGATTGTCAGTGATTATCGCGCAGAAATTGACGATCTTATTCTCGCGATCGCAACCATCGAAGCGATGATCCTCACGAAAAAGTGTGTCGTCTACGCCTAGCAAGAAAATTTCACACATTCATGGCTGCATTGGGCCTCGTCGCCAGTACTATCAGTCATGCGTTCAAAAGCAGAGAGATCAAAGTCGTTAAAACGAATTGCGCTCATCCTTCCTCTAGCGATAGCACTGATCGCTCCGAGTAATCCTGGATTTGCCTCTGCAAAGAAGAAGAGTGACCTCCAGATACTTGGGAATGCTAGAGCGGCAAATGCTCGTGGTGAGTTCCTCTTGCAACTAAAGAACGCATCGACTCGAACGCCGAATCTTGAATATCACATCGACCCCACCATCGATCCTGCGCTCCTTACGGGAATCAAAGTAGACACGGCACTCAGCGCTGACTTCTGGGCATCACTACGCCCGATAGACCAAAAAGTTGTCGTGTACATCGCGTCGACTGAAAACTTCAAATTCTTAGTAGATGAAATAACGCCGAACTCGACTCCGGAAGGGTTGTTCGGTGATTGGCTTGGCCATAAATATTTGCAAGCTCAAATGGAACCGCATGGATTCTTCGGCGGCGGTGCCCCCGCGTTCGATAAGAACGATAATCCAGTTTTTATGGTCTACGCACCCAACGGGCAAGGTCTCGGAAATGGATTCTGGACACAGACCACATCACATGAGTTTGTGCATGTAACCCAGCGATATCTCATGGGCGGCAATATGTCGCCGATGCTTGGGTGGGTTATTGAAGGTCAGGCCGATTACATTGGCGCGAACTTCGCCACCCGCAATAGCACTGAGGCCTTTGCAAGTTATTGGATACAACTTATTTACAGTTTGGCGCGACCTGACGCGAGCCCCAAGATCTTAGGTTGGAATCAGAAGCAGTTCATTGACTGGTTTAAGAGTAAAGAGACCACCCTCGCCCCTGAAAAAGCCGGCGATATTCCGGTTGAGAACTACGTAGTCGGGGCAATAGCAAGTCAATATTTGTATGGGACGTATGGATATAAGAAGGTGAACACGTATTACGACAAACTCGGAAAGATCATGCCCGACTGCGGAGATGGCGACTCTACGACGCACGTAAAATGCAATCCGAGTCGCCAAAAAGCATTCAAGGAAGCATTCGGTGTCAGCATGGCGGAGTTCTATCCCAAGGTCGCTGCCCACATCGTCACCGAGATCGCGTGGGCGAAGAAGAACTCTTCTACATACCAATCAGATTTGCTGAAGATCGCTCCATCACCATGGAGTAACGCGAAGCCTCAACCCCCTTACGTAGCTCCTGCAAATCTGGGTCCCATCAGCAAGTACGGAAATCCGACACTCGAAGGTCGTGCGGGTGCATCGGGGAGTTCACAATTCGTGGACCCGTATCCACCGAACATCGCGGCACCCGGCAGAAGCTGTCTCACGCCAAATGACAAGGCGATTCTCTACGGCGCCACTATGACCTGTGTCGGGACGACGACCGCAGCTAAATGGACGCTAGATCCTGGACAAGTTGTCGGGCCAGCTCCAAAGCCTTAGAGCTCTACGCCGATGTACTTCTTCTCGAGAAATTCGTGAATGCCATCGAAACCGCCTTCGCGACCCAAGCCACTCGCTTTATAGCCGCCAAATGGCGCAGCTGGATCGGAGATCACTCCGCGATTAATCGCAACCATGCCTGATTCCATCGCCTCTGCAACCCGCAAGGCGCGACGAAGATCTTGAGAGTAAACGTAAGAGATCAATCCGTAGGGCGATGCGTTGGCTAACTCAATCGCCTCTTCATCGCTTTCGATAATGACGATCGGCGCCACCGGACCAAAGATTTCGTTATTCAAGATGTCGTTATCTCTTTCGACCGTAAGCACGGTTGCGGGATAGAAAGCTCCATCACCTGCAGGAACCACACCACCTGTGGCAACTTTGCCACCACCGGCAATTGCCGAATCTACGAGCGCGGCGATCTTGTTACGTTCCTTCACGGAAACGCTCGGTCCAAGTTGTGCGCCAACTTCGAGACCCGATGCAACCTTGAGCCCAGCCATCGCAGCCGACATTCCTTCGGTGAATTCTTTCGCAACTTTCTTCGCCACATAGAAACGGTTAGCGGAGGTGCATGCTGCGCCACCATTTCGCATCTTCGCAATCATGGCGCCAGAGACAGCAGCGGCCACATCGGCATCATCAAGAACGATAAAAGGTGCGTTGCCGCCGAGTTCCATCGAAGTGCGGATCACCAGATCGGCTGCTTCGCGAATAAGTAGTGCACC
>RGER01000310.1 GCA_009917815.1 Actinomycetota bacterium | reverse complement strand
CGACCGATGCAAGCGCTTCGTAATCGAGTGGCACATCGAGTTGATCGGCAGAGAGATAGGCACCAAGTGGTCCGCCTACTTGCACCGCCTTGATCGGGCGGCCGGTGAGTGTGCCGCCGCCAAAGCGCGTGATCATGTCGCTGAGAGAAATACCAAAAGCCGTTTCCACGATCCCGCCGCGAGCGATATTTCCACCCAGTTGAAAGACTTGGGTTCCGCGTGAACGATCAACGCCGCGATCTTGATAACTCTGCGCACCATCTTTCAAGATCGCAGGAACGGATGCGAGTGTGAGCACGTTATTAATAACGGTGGGTTTACCAAAGAGGCCAGCGAGCGCAGGAAGTGGGGGCTTAGGGCGAACCATTCCGCGCTTACCTTCCAAACTCTCCAACATTGCGGTCTCTTCCCCGCAGACATAAGAACCTGCACCCACGCGTACTTCAAGATCGAAACTCTGCTTGCTTCCGAGAATCTGCTCTCCAAGAACTCCCGCCGATCGTGCAACCTCGATTGCCTTATTCATGATCTCGATAGCGCTGGGATACTCAGATCGAATGTAGATGTATCCGTAGGTAGCGCCGACTGCGATGCCTGCGATCGCCATGCCCTCTATCAGCGTAAAGGGATCGCCTTCCATGAGCATGCGATCAGCGAATGTGCCGCTATCGCCTTCATCGGCGTTACAGACGACGTACTTCTGATCGCCTTCAGCTTCAAGAACGGTGCGCCATTTAATACCTGCTGGGAAGCCTGCGCCACCGCGACCGCGTAAGCCGGATGCCAGTACCTCGCCGACGATATCCGTATGCGAAAGCGCGGCGCGTAGTCCCGCGAGACCACCGTGAGCTTCGAATTGCGAAAGTGAGAGTGGCTCGATAATTCCCACGCGCGCAAAAGTGACGCGATCTTGGGTTGCTAGCCACTCGATTTCATCACTTTTTCCAAGAGCAAGTGGATGAGTACCAAGGTTGAAGAAATCACTAGAAAAGAGTGAGTCAACGTCGCTGGGGTTAACTGGACCGTATGCATACCTACCAGCACCGTTATCTACTTCAACGAGCGTCTCTAGCCAGAGCGCACCGCGCGAACCATTTCGACGTAGCTCGATATCGATGCCAGCCTTTGCAGCATGCGCCGCAATGAGAGTCGCTACTTCGTCAGCACCGATCGAACGCGCTGCAGAATCTCCGGGTACATAGACGATGGTCATGCTTTTACCTGCGCAATTAATGATTTGGCAGAGACGCGACCACAGAGATTTCCATCAACTTGTGCGGATGGACCGAGGGCACAATTTCCCAGACAGTACATACCGACGACGTCGGTACTTCCATCGAAGCTTCGCTCGCCCACTTTGAAACCGGCAGCGGCTAAATCTCTCTCGACATCACGCACACCAAGTGCCTGACACGCCTCTGCCACACAGAGGTGAATCTGATGTGGTGCTGGAGGTGTGGTGCGAAAGTCGCTGTAGTAGGTCAGCACTCCATGGACTTCAGCGCGACTGACGTTGAGTTCGGTCGCGATGCTAGGAAGGAAGGAGGTCTCCACATAACCGAACCGCTCTTGAAGGGCCTGAAGAGTAAGGAGCATGGGTCCGGGCTTGCCGGCATGCTCG
>RGER01000309.1 GCA_009917815.1 Actinomycetota bacterium | reverse complement strand
ATAGCGGGCGCAGGTCTGGCGCGTGGGTATTTAGGGAGATCTGGTTTAACGAGCGAGCGATTTATAGCGTGTCCGTTTGGGGATCGCGGATCGCGGATGTATCGGACGGGGGATTTAGCGCGCTGGCGGGAGGACGGTAACCTTGAATATGTCGGGCGTGCGGATCATCAGGTAAAGATTAGAGGCTTTCGGATTGAGTTAGGCGAGATTGAGAGCGCTCTGTCGAAGATAGCAGGCGTTGGTCAGGTAAGCGTCCAGGCGAGAGAGATAGCGGGTGAGAAGCGGCTTGTTGGATATGTCGTTAAAGACACTGCTGCAATTTCTGAAGCAGCTTCTTTTGATCTTAGTCATCAACAGATTGATAATTGGAACGCCGTATTTGAGACGATGTATCGCGATGGCAGCGTAGCGTCGTCTGATACCCTTGACGCCCCTGATTTTTCTGGCTGGCTGAGTAGTTATGATGGGCAAGCGATTGCTCTGGAGGAGATGAGTGAATGGCGTAATGCGACGCTAGAGCGCATTCGTCAGTTAGGTCCCAATCGTATCTTTGAGATTGGCTGCGGTTCTGGGTTGCTTTTGTTAGCTCTTGCGCCTGAAGTGGCATTTTATGCTGGCGCGGATTTTTCTGGGACAACGATTGCGAAGCTACAAGAGCGGGTTAGTCGGCTTGGTTTAGAGAATGTTGATTTATATCGACAGACGGCGGATGAGGCTTTTCCGGCATTTGATGGACCGGTAGATACGATTATCATCAACTCTGTTGCGCAGTATTTTCCAAGCGTTGATTATTTTATTAGCGTTATTGAGACGTGCATTGAGCAAGTGTCTGGTGGTGGCCGGATCTTTTTAGGTGATCTCCGGATGCTGCCGCTTTTGGCTTTGCAGAGCGCCTCGATTGAGATTTTTAAGGCGGAAGACGCCTGTAATTTAGATGTGCTGCACGAGCGGATTGATCGGCGTATCGCCTCAGAAGAAGAGCTCTTATTTGATCCGGCGATATTTGCGTATTTAAAAGGCAAACATCCTGAGATCACAGATATTGAGCTTACATTGAAGCGTAGCGTCTACGCTAATGAGATGTCTCTTTTCCGATATGATGTTGTTATTCATGTTAATGAGAGGTCTGCGCAAGATATTGATCTGAGCGCTCGGGACATTCCCATTCTGTTAGGCGAAGGCCTGCCTTTGTCGGCGCTGTCTAGCCGGCTTGAGGCTGGGGATGAGCGCCTTGCTGTAAGGGGAGTTGCTAATGCTCGGTTATGGCGTGACGCAGAGATTGCGGCGCGCCTGAGACAGCTAGAGGAGGTGGATGAGCGCCGCGCGAAGTCTGATCTTGTTGTGAGTGCGTTCCCTGAAGGACTCTCTCTTTTAGATCCAGAGGGGATCTATTTACTTGGTCAAGAGCATGGCTACCGTGTTGGCCTGATGTTTTCTGCAAAAGATCCTGGGCGATATTTTGACGCTTATTTTGTTAAAGAAGATCTCGCGCAGGGGGTAATTGGCGTTCCGATAGGGCTTCAATATGGGACGCGGAAAGAAGAGAGAACGAGTTGGTCTGACTATGCCAATCAGCCGACAATGCGTGATGCGGATCGGCTGTTTATCTCTGGCTTACGAGAT
>RGER01000308.1 GCA_009917815.1 Actinomycetota bacterium | reverse complement strand
AGATCAATCTCGCCGGCGGCACAACGCCAATTACGATCTAAGATCTCTAAGCCAGCCCTTTGTAGAAATGCGGCCGCTAACTCTTCTCCGCGTTTACCTAGCTCTTGATTCACCGAAGCAGGATGGCGAAAGTAGGCGCCTTTACGCGGCACCTTGTATGAACTGTGGAGGGATTACGCGAGCGCAGCAATATTTGCGAAGGAGAAACGATGAATCTTTGACGGTCCGTGAGCGAGGAGCGCAGATTTGTGAGCAGCCGTGACATACCCCTTATGAATCTCTAACCCATATTCGGGAAATTCCTCCGCTAACTCTCGCATAATCCGATCCCGGGTCACTTTCGCAAGAATCGAGGCCGCCCCGATCGTGCGCGAAACGCTATCGCCTTTCCATACTGCAAGGTTGGGAACGGTGAGCCCATCAATTGCATATCCGTCAGTGAGCACATAGTCAGCAGCAGGAGCAAGGGTCGATACTGCTCTGCGCATCCCCGCCAAGTTAGAGGTATGCAATCCCACTTCATCTATTTCGGGGGCGGGAACTTCAATAATTGAATAGGCGATCGCTACTTCTTTCACCCGTTCAAACCGGCGCTCGCGTTCTGCTTCGCTGATGGATTTCGAATCGACGCAGGAAGAGAGATCAACACCAGAATCCGAGCGAGGAAGGATCACCGCGGCAATAATCAATGGGCCAGCACAGGCACCGCGTCCTGCCTCATCCACCCCGGCGATGCGGGAGAACCCGATGCCTTCAAGGGAGATTTCTGGAGCGATCACGGCTTGATGTTAGTGAGAACTTCCGGACGTTGAAGCGTTTTAGCGTGCGCCACCGGCCAGACGACTGCCACTGCGCGCCCAATGACGTCGTTAAGTGGAACCATTCCCTTGCGAGGGTCTTCTTGGTGATAGCGAGAATCTTCACTCGCTGCTCGATGGTCACCCATCACCCAGATGCTGCCCTTGGGTACCTTTACTTCGAAGGCCAAATCGCTTGGAGTATTTCCGGGATAGAGATACTTCTCGTCGATGGAGACGCCGTTCACGCTGAGGCGTCCTTGCGCATCACAGCACTTCACTGTATCTCCGGCGACTCCGATAGTCCGCTTGATCAAATCTTGATCAGCTGGATCAGGAAGCAACCCGATCGCTACAAAACCATTCTTGATGTGTTGACCAATGCTGACCTCGTCAGAGACATACGGCTCTGGTAACCAACCGCCTGGATCTTTAAAAACCACGACATCGCCGCGGCCAATACTTCCGAGATGCATACCAAGCTTATTTACGATGACTCGATCATTGACTCGAAGTGTGTTCTCCATGGAACCAGAGGGGATGTAGAACGCTTGAATAAGAAATGCTTTGAGAATGACTGAGATAACGACGGCCGTGACAATGAGAACTGGAATTTCTCGGAGGAGCGAACCTTTAGCAGGCACTTTGAAAGGTAGCTTCACGGGGAAGATACTAGTGCGCGCTGGCCAGCGAAATTCAAATTAATGCTGAGATTAAGCAGTGGGTTCTTCGGCAGTGGGTTCTTCGGCAGCAGCCTCTGCTGCTGGTGCCTGCGCTACTGGCGCCTCAACTACTGGTGCCTCAGCTACTGGTGCCTCAGCTACTGGTGCCTCA
>RGER01000307.1 GCA_009917815.1 Actinomycetota bacterium | reverse complement strand
TACGAGGAACTAACCCAGCATCATGGGCAGATGGAAATTTTGCGAGATCTTATTTTCGCTGAAGCAAATGGATCGCTGGAGGCGAAAAAATAATGGGAAAGTTCACTGCACAATTTAATTCAATCAATTTCCGTGCACTGCGCAATCCTCGCCGAGTCAAATGGGGTACAAATAGCGACGAGATACTTTGCTCATGGGTAGCCGATATGGATTTTGGTATTGCACCCGCCATCAAAAGCGCAATGGAAGAAATGATTCGCGACGAAGAATTCGGCTACCCCTTCTGGGATGTTGATCCAGTTGTAGCAGCTTTTGAGAATCGTATGCAGCGTTTATTTGACTGGAAGCCACTTCCGGATCGCACAAGAGTCTTGAGCGATCTCATTCAAATTTTGCAGATCGTATTACATCACTCCACGAAGCCTGGTGACGGCATTGCTATTCACGTTCCGGCGTATAACAACTTCTTAGTCAATATTGAAGAGATGAATCGACGAATCGTGCCACTTCAGATGGAATTCACTGAAGAGGGATGGAAATGCGACAACACTAATCTTGCGGCTCGGCTTAAAGCCGAAGATGTCAAAATGATCATCGTAATCAATCCCCAAAATCCAACAGGTAGGGCATTTACGCGTAGTGAATTAGCGGAACTTGCTGATGTGGCAAAGGAACTCGATATTCCTGTGCTCTCCGATGAGATCCATTCAGACTTGCTCTTTGATCATCATCTTCACATTCCTTTTGCTTCTTTGAGCGATGATGCCGCGCGCCGCACCATCACAACTACCTCGGCTACCAAGGGATTCAATATTGCCGGAACGCGCACTGCAATTATGCACGTCGGACTGGATACGCTCTGGAACGACATTTCATCTCTACCTGTCGACTACTTTGGCGCCCCCAACACTCTTGGAAAAGTGGCGACTGCCGTGGCTTGGAGTCAATGTGACGATTGGCTACAAGATCTCAATGAGCAGCTCACCAAGAACCGAGAGATCGTCGATGAGTGGGTGGCCACTTTTGATGGCAAAGTGAAATATCACGCTCCAGAAGCGACCTATCTTGCTTGGCTTGATCTTTCGCGCACTAAGGCGGGTGCAGCACCTGAGGCAACGGAATACATCTTGGAAAATGCAAAGGTGCGTCTAGCTACGGGCTCGGATTACACGCTTCACACTGAGATTGATACGCACTCTTGGGTTCGACTGAACTTTGCGACTAGCGAAGAGAATCTACGCGAAATTTTAAGGCGCGTAGGAGAGGTTCTTTAACTAACAGAAATCCTTACTGGATAATCTTTAGTGATGACTTTTCCATTCAGGATGTATGCCCAACGGACCAGGTAGAGGAAACTCTGCGCAGTTGTAACTCGCGTGGGAATCATATCTCCGAGGGTGATCCAGAGCGGCTTTGAGGGATCGCTACAGATTGAAGGAGAATCTAGGCCAGAATCCTTTGAAACTAGTGTTGCCGACGTTGCATCCGGTCCCAAGTGAAGGTTCCAGGCGCCGCTTGTGCTTCTAGGAGAGCAGAAACTCAAACTCCAGAAAGGATAGGTATCTGTTTGGCACCCGGTCGGAAAGGGCGCACCAGCATCTGCAGCGACACAAATTTTCGTCAGGCGGCCGGAAGCCGATGGAGTTGTC
>RGER01000306.1 GCA_009917815.1 Actinomycetota bacterium | reverse complement strand
TCTTCCGCCTCCAATGCCTTGCGCGCCTTTGTATTGAGTAAGAGCCGGTCCGCGAAACTCAAGGGCTCGGCCTCAGGAATCGCAACCTCCCTCTTTGGAATAACCTCAATCCCCTCAATCGGATTTAGGGGTAGAAGTGATTTATCGTCAATACGCGCACGCAACGAGGCAACCTCCTGACGCATCTCCTGTAGGGCCTGCGCAAGCGAATGGTTCGCACTCTCCAAGTTAGCGATTTTTGTAAGAAGTATGGGAGTATCTGCGCACGGAATATACGTCGTATTCATTCCAGGAAACGACGTATGTACATGACCACGCGGCCTCGTTAGCTCGATTACCTCTCGAATGCCATCCAGGCGCTCACGAACAGTATGCTCCAGACTACTGAAGAGATGTTGAATGGTAGAATCTGACATCGGCTTTTATACCCTTTCATCGGCTTAACTCGCACTCAATTTTTATACGGCCCCACTGCGCCGGCTACCAGCCCCAATCTTGATATTCATTACCGTATCAAGAGTAGATTCCATATCTTTCAAGGGCTTACTGCGCTTCAAACGCAGCCCCTCCTCCACAGAGCGTTGAGGCGCGACAGTAACACCCCCCATATTTTTGGAGGTGGTGTCAAAGAAGTCAATAGGTTTCGTGTCAATCGAGCCTAAGATACTCACCATAGGGGGCATATGAAGGTCCACACGCACCTTTTTCGCAGAAACAGTCGCGCGGAATACATCGATACTCATCGGCCCGCCAAAAAGGGCCAAGGATTCGCGCGCAGGCGCAGGGAATATCTGGCCCTTTCCCTCCGTATCATATATACGATGTAGAAGGGCCATGCGCTCCCAGCGCACATGGGGGTCGATTCCCTCCGTCAATAGATACGCCACACCACATTCAGGCGAGCAAAAGTTCCCGTATACGTTATATACACCATTCACCTCTCTTTCAGGGATAATACATGGTCCATGTGCGAATGTATGGGCACACCAGAAACATGCGATATTGGTCTCGGTCGGCAACCTCTTTTCCTCCTTCGTATTTTTGAACTGTACCATGAGATTTGATTTCGTAAAACACGGTAGAGGACGGGCGACCTCTTTATAAGTTTCTTCGGTAGATGCATTCTCCTTCTTCTCAATAACTGTTTCTGCCCGTTTTTCATTGAGGAGCTCTTGGCCACCAACGAAGACATTATTTACGGAAGCGTCATAGGGCTCTGGCTCTTTATCCCCCGAAGGCTGCTCACTGAAACTAATATCAGATGGACGGATTCCAAGATGTACAATCAGCGGCCGGCGCGGCTCACTCTGGAAAGTCCCTTCAATACCCTGTGGAGTAACGATTGCCACCACCTTTACGGGCTTTTTCGCCGTCTTTTTCTTTTCCGTCACACTTACTTCAGGGACAGTTTCAATCGTCGTGCTCGTAGATTCAACCTTCTTTTTCGAAGCCCTACCAGGTGGCATACTTCACTATAAAGTTAGCGCACTAGGAAGTTTAAGCCGTTTCCCCCTACAAAGTGTAATCACAGGTCTAAACGAAAAAGGGCTCTGTATAAGTAATGGAAGGGCTGGGCCTCCCTAAGAGGATAGAATGTTTATTACAAACAATGGTAAACAATCCGTCAGCGCGCTCGCACCTTCTATTGA
>RGER01000305.1 GCA_009917815.1 Actinomycetota bacterium | reverse complement strand
AGAGGGCGATGAAGGATTCTGCCAAGCCTGCATCAACGATCGCTAAGTCAAAAACGCTCTTGAGATCTTTGAATGCTGCGCGCGCCTCAGTCATTTCGATGAGTGCTTCCGCAGGTTTGCCGATACTTAAGAGGCTTCGTCCCAGATAGAAACGATCTTGAGCCGCGATATGGCGGTCTCCGACTCCATCGCCGGCTTCCGATGAAGAGTAGGCGAGATATTTTGCCGCCGTATTAAAGTCTTTCGCGTCGTAGGCCCATCGACCGATCATGCAATCAATTTCGGCTACATCAGGGAGTGATTCCCGATGATAGAGATCGCTCACAACCATGAGCTCCGTGAGAGCCTCTTGGTTCTGCCCGATCGCCTTGAGATTATGTGCCACACCAGAGCGGGCACGTCCAAGTGCCTCTCGATCTTTTGTGTCGATGCGCTCCAAAATTTCCACGGACTCTTGTGCGCAAGCGAGCGCTTCTGAGTACTTATTGCGTGAATAAAGATGAGCACTAATTTTGTAGAGGATGTCGGCGCGGTCGTTGCCGGCGCTTCCGGGCAGCAGGTCCCAGAGATCTTCTTCGGTGATGTGATCCTCGTCGTCGTGCGCCATAGCGATATCTAAGCAGTCCTGGGTGACGCGCGGGTGAACGCGTCGTCTGAGCGAGTTACCACCGAGCCATCTCGGCCGCGAAGGGATCAAGCCCCATGGGGCCCATACGGAGCGCATGAGCGTGGAACGCCTTGAGATCGAAAGCGGGGCCTCGGCGGGCCTTGGCGGCCTCTCGCACCTGCATCCAGACTCGCTCACCGACTTTGTAGGAGATGGCCTGTCCTGGAATGCCTAAGTAACGATCGACTTCGGATTGAGCGAACTCTGGCTCGAGGAGTGCGCGCTCGATGAGGCACTCTCGAGCTGATTCCGCGTTCCAGACCTTTCCATGCTCATCTGTGTATCCCAGGTGCATTCCGATATCGACCACTACGCGAGCCGCGCGCAGGGCTTGTCCGGAGAGGAAGCCAAGCTCGGAGCCAGGATCTTCGAAGGCGCCAAGTTCATCCATTAAGCGTTCTGCATAGAGCGCCCAGCCCTCGCCGTATCCGCTCGTCCACCCCTCAGTACGTTGAAAGCGCGAGAGACGATCCTGTTCGAGCACGACGGTGGCGCATTGCAAATGGTGTCCGGGGACCGCTTCGTGATACCAGATGGAGTCGTTGCGCCACGATGTGAATTCATTCATGCCCATCGTGGGATACCACGTGGTGCCAGGTCGGGAGAGATCCTCGCTCGGGGGCATGTAATACGCGGCAGCTGCAGAACCTTCCGGAGCAAGGCGTACATCGCAGAATCTGATCCGGTCATCGATTTCGAAATGTGTTCCTTCCATTCGTGCGATGGCAGCGTCGGTAAAGTTGCGCAGGTAGGCAAGCAGTTCCTCTGTTCCGTGTAGCGCATATTTTGGATCACGATCAAGATGTGCGGCGACCTCCGCTAGAGACTTTGCTTGCGGAGCGACCTTTGCGGCGACCCTCCACATGCGCTCGTTGATGGCGGCTAGGTCACTTAATCCCCACTCGTAGGTATCCCGCAGATTGAGTTCGGATCCGGTGTAATACCGCGCCCACGGCGCATAACGCTCTTCACCGTAGGCGTCG
>RGER01000304.1 GCA_009917815.1 Actinomycetota bacterium | reverse complement strand
AAACCATTCCGTACTAGCTGCCTCGAGCCCCTTCGGACAATACATATGGACTAGTTCCAAATGGTCATCCCACAAAGAATCTACTAAGTTTCCACCAGATGAAACGATTTTTTCAATACAAAATCGCCGAAAACACCATACAAGAACTTGCGGAATAAGAGCCGGCCAAGGATGTTTCGGGGTGCTGCCCAAAAGTTCTATTAAACGCTGCGCAGGGTCGAATTCACCCATCTCTATAGATACAGCGTCATATGTTTATATTTCATATAAACGCATGACAGTGATGCTCTGTGATTTATTACCTAAAAAGCCGCATACGGCGAGTTGTCCGCATACGGTGTCGTAATCATTCTCGTAGGAGCGGTGGCATTCGCCACGAGGTCGGCCCGCTGGTTATTGGCCGTTTGCGCATAGGACGTCTGCGGATTGTTCGGAGTAGGCTGACTATACAGGGCAGCCGCCCCACCCACAAGATACTTATCCGCGCGCATCTTCTCATTCTGTGCCAACGCGAAACTCAAATCATTCGGATTATAATAGGCACCGCCTCCCGATCCACTTTGCCATACAGGCTGTTGCTGCGTGGCGGTGCTCCCTGATACAACTGCTATGGGGCTTGCGGCCACAGGCCTGGGTGGCCCAGCATTGAGAAGAAGGTCCGGGCGAAGCTGCTCAGGCGCGGCCTTCAATGAACCACTAGGAGGCGCCGGCTTCACAGGCTTCTTCATAGCCTTGTAGCGGTCCTGTTTCGTGGCATTGTTGAACATGTAATCCGAGCTCATTTTCATCGCATACAAATCATTCTCCGCCCTACAATCATACGGGCCCGACCGGAGAAGTGCTCTAGGATATGCGAGCTCCTCAATGACGCCTGATTTTAGAGGAGTCTTGCGCTCAGGAACAAGGATGCGTGAGTTGTACATGTCACTGCGCAGCGTCGGCATCCACTGGTCTCCTTCGCAAGTTCCGAGAGGTCTATCAAGGACACGGAGTTGCGACTCACTGTCGATGGCCTCGATATAGCGGGAGGCAGGGTAGAATTTCCCTCCCGTGGGCATTACTATATTGGGATTCACGGCAGGCGCATCGTCCTGCTCACCGGCCGTCGTATACTCCATACAAATGCGCGTCCAAGGCCGAGGGTCAGTCGTCTGAGGAACATAGCCCTCAGGAAGAGTCCAGCGCAGAATCGAAGTAGGGTCCCAATGCGTTTGTAAGCACACAGGTGGATAAAACTCGGCCGGACCCTCTTGTTTTATAGGTAACTCTAAAACAGGCGTTCCCTTCTCTCTTGGTATTTCTCTAGCCGGCAAAGAGTCCATTCTCTATTTGAACACTACTTTTTCGTCGTTCTACTCGTTGGGTCAATCAGCGGAGGAGGCGTCATCTCCGTCATATTCTTTGTCTCACCTATCTGGATAACAGCGTTCCATTCACAATCTGCGTTATCAATCGTAGCCCCCGTCACATCTACCCACGTAAATGTGAGTTTATCAAGGCGTCCAAGAGGTGGGGCAAAACTAATAGGATTGCTCACAAGCGTCTGTGCGTAACTTCCAAAAGGGGCTAGCAGAAGTTTTCCATGAAACGCCTTTGTAATTCCAGTGGGCTCCAACGTGGCCGCGAGATTCTCTTTTGCCCCCGTATCCA
>RGER01000303.1 GCA_009917815.1 Actinomycetota bacterium | reverse complement strand
AGGAAGTTGCGCGCACTGTTTGAGAAGGAGGCCGATCCTCGGAAGTGGGGCGCTGCTGAGATGGCCTGTCCCGACGGCTGGTCCGATGAGAGTTTGAAGGGGCTCTGGCGTGCCTTGCCGGCTGCCCTGGCGTGGATTGACGAGAGCTTCCCTGGTTGCACTGCTCCTTTGGCTCCTTTACAGGAAGTCCAAGCGCAGCCGCAGGCGGCAGGCCAACTGAAATACATCGTCTTCTCTGGTGTTCGTGACAAGGCCCTGGAGCAGCGCCTCCTCGCCACCGGCTCCTGGGACATTCAATCCGCCGTCACAAGCAAGACAGACGTGCTCGTAGTAGCCGACGGCGAACGGAAGGAATCCACCAAGACCAAGAAAGCGCACGAGCTCGACATTACGATACAAACCATCTCCGAATTTCGTTCATCGCTAGTGTAGAGAGAGGATGTCGGTTCCTGTTCCCCTTGTAGCAAATATAAAGGTTGGTAAAACCCCGCCCGTATTCACGCGCGCAGTAGCCGTCATGATTGGCCTAGTGCTCGTACTTATTTTTTTCATCGTGGTATTCTCACTCATTGTCCAGGAATCCGCCACACCCCCAAGAGTATATGATCCCCTTGTACAAGCAGCCATCATAAGGCGCCAGAAGGAAATGAATTCGCTCGGGGGAATAAACTCCTTTTACTCCTCTATGACACAGTCATCATCACCCGTATATCTTGAGCCGAATCAGCGCTATTTAGTAAATCTATGCCCCCTCACAGCGAGTGTGGGTGGATACCTGGGCCCTTTGCAAGATGGTGTATTTGAACCGTCCATCTATATTGAACGCGCACTGAATGCCGGCATTCGTTCCTTCGTCCTGCCGATTAGCGTATACTACGACGACAACAAAATGCAACCGAACTGGCCCCTCTCTGGCACGCCTACCATAGTATATCGCGATGCGCAAGGGACAATTCTAAGCTTGAATGGACTCAAACTCCTCACCTTCTGCCAGATCCTTGTAATAATATCCGACCCACCTTGGCTGACTATACGAATTTTGTCTATTCACCCCTCACGGCCACAGAATCATCTACTCGTTTGTGTAAGAGTACTCATATTGCCGAAGTGAAGCCTAGCTTTACAGATTCCTACCGCACATCGTGGCTAAGCACCCTAGAGGACCATGTGGGCGTTATACACAAGCCCGAAGATGTGAATCGCGCGATCGTAACAGGTGTACAGTGCGTCCCCCTGCCCTTCCTCAGTGCATATGTTCCTGTACTCGTAGATCCGAAAACGAAACAGCCTGGAGCAGATGCTTCTGATCTCATGAAAATTTATAAACAGTGGGGTGGGTTTGCGTTCCGTGTTCGTCAGGGAGATAAGATAGACTCCTTCGTGAATGAAACACCGAAGGATGCCCGTTATAGTAGTCCCGAGCCTGTAGTGCCGATGAAACCTGCCACTACCTTAAATGCGCGTGTAGATAAGGACGCTGCGCCAGGAATGTTGGTTGTCAAGGGGTGAGGAAAATAATATGCCCACTTTATAAATGGAACAGGACGCCGAGCATCTTTTGAGTCCGTTGCTTACAAAACCACGGATTCAAAAACAATTGGAACAGCTTGAGAAAGTTGTAAAAGAGGCGCAGAAGCGGGTAGATTATAC
>RGER01000302.1 GCA_009917815.1 Actinomycetota bacterium | reverse complement strand
GGAAAGAGGGAGACATTTCCCCAGAGCACATTGAGTAACTGGGTGAGTTCTCCGCCAGCAACGCGTGGGTCGTAGGAGATACAGACTTGATCACCTGAAATTGATTCCACGCGACCTACGACATCCCGCTGAATCCAGTCGGGAGCTAGGTCACTGGGGAATTCGATAGTTTGCTCAACACGGATCGCCTCAGCGACTGCTGCCGGTTCATTTCCAGTGATGCGATAGGTGACACAGATGCGATCTGTCATCACAGAGCTTCAACCTTTGCGCTGCTGTGGACGCTGACTGCTCGTTGCTCTTGCAAATCCTCTTCGGCAATATCGAAACTCTCGCCAAGGAGTTCTTCCACGGTCGTCACTAGCGATTTCGCATCGATACCGTATTCGGACATGAGGTACTTCTGTGAAGCACCATGAGCGTACGTATCCTTGAGTCCAATGCGGCGAAGTGGAACACCGATAGCGTTTTCGGCCATCACTTCGGCGACGGCGCTACCAAGTCCGCCGACGATGGTGTGGTTTTCCATCGTGATAATTCCGCGTTTGGACTTCTTGAGCGCCTTAATCACCGCAGGGTCGGTAAATGGCTTCAAAGTGGAGATGTGAAGGTGGGTAATTCCCACACCCTTCTCTTTGAGCAGAGTGGTAGCCCGAAGTGCTTCCTCGGTCATCACACCCGAGGTGAGAAGCGTCAGGTCATCCCCGCTGGAGAGAATGCGGGCCGTGTTAAATTTGAAAGGCTCACCTTTAGGGAAGATGCGCGAGACTTCACCGCGGAGCATTCTGATGTAAACAGGACCATTAATAGCGTGTGCGACATCAAGTACGGACTCGACCTCGGTGGCATCACCGGTTTCTAGGATCGTCATATTCGGAATCGCGCGCAAGATTGCAATATCTTCAATCGCTTGGTGAGTCACGCCGCCGGGAGTCATGATCCCGGGAAGGAAACCTACGAGACGCACTTTCAATGCCGGGTAGGCGATCGACATCTGTAGTTGATCGAGTGGGCGTCGATACAGGAAGACGGAAAAGGTATGTAGCCATGGCTCGAATCCTTCGCGCGCGAGACCGGCGGCATAACCAAGCATGTTCTGCTCGGCCATGCCCATAGAGAAGAACCGATCTGGATAGGTGTCTCGCCATTTACCCACTTCGCAGGAGTTGGTGAGGTCTGCCGAGAGCACTAAGACATTCGGCTTATCTTTCGCCCAGTTGATGAAGTTCTGTTGGTGGGGTCGTGCGACAATTTCGTAGCTCATCGGACCATCTCCTGGTAAGCCTTTTCGTAACGTGCTTTCTCTCCGGCGCTAGTAAAACGCAAGTAGTGGAGCACCGGTGCGCGGTCGGCCAAGATCGGCAGGCCACGAGTCGGATCGGTGTAGCAGAGGATGGCGTGCGGTGCGCGAGTGTTCTTTCTGCCCGCTTCTAGGATCGCGGTGGTGTCGTGCCCTTGAACAACTGTGGTCTTCCAGCCAAAGGAGGTAACGCGTTGCGCAAGGGGTTCAATAGTCATCACGGAATCCATTGGCCCATCACACTGTGCGCGGTTGACGTCTACGATGATTCGAAGATTTGAGAGTTTGTGAAAGCTCGCTGCTTGGAGCGCTTCCCAGGTTTGTCCCTCTTGGAATTCACCATCACTCATGAAGACCCACACTTTTCCACTCTCTTTAC
>RGER01000301.1 GCA_009917815.1 Actinomycetota bacterium | reverse complement strand
ACACTTCGCTTTCCAGATGTCCCGGTCGAGATAGAAATTGATTCGCTCTCACAGTTAGAAGAAGCCGTAGCTACTGGAGCAGAACTCATCTTGCTCGACAACATGACGCCCGAAATGTGCGATCTAGCAGTACGCCAGATCGCTGGACGTGCAAAGAGTGAAGCTTCCGGAGGAATCACGTTAGAGAATGCCCGTAAGTACGCAGAAGTCGGCGTCGATTACATCGCCGTCGGTGCCCTGACCCACTCAGTAATGAATATCGATATCGGAGTCGACTTTAGGAGTGCAGATGCTGCTCGCAATTGACGTAGGAAATACCAACACTGTCTTAGGTGTTTTCGAAGACGGTGCATTGGTTGCCTCTTGGCGCGTGAAAACCGATTCACGAGACACCGCTGATGAGTTAGCGCTGCAATACCGTGCACTCTTAGACGGTTACAAAGTCACAGGTATATGTGTCTGTTCAACTGTGCCCGCCGTTTTGCGCGAAATTCGCACGATGCTCTCCCGGTACTTCTCCGATATTCATACCGTCATCATCGAGCCAGGCACCAAGACCGGTGTGCCACTCCTCGTAGATAATCCGAGGGAGATCGGCGCAGATCGCATTGTCAATACACTCGCGGCGCACACTCTCTTCGGAGAAGCGGGGGCTGTAATCGTCGTGGACTTTGGTACGTCCACCAACCTTGATGTGGTCTCAGCAAAAGGTGAATTCCTTGGCGGCGCGCTCGCTCCCGGCATCGAGATCTCCCTTGATGCGCTCACCTCGCGAGCAGCCCAACTTCGCAAGGTGGAGCTGGTGAAGCCTCGCTCTGTGATCGGCAAGAACACCGTCGAAGCCTTGCAATCAGGCATGATCTACGGTTTTGCCGGGCAGGTGGATGGTCTGGTTCGTCGAATTACCGAAGAATTAGACGCTGGCCCGGTGGTGGTGGTTGCCACCGGTGGGTTAGCCCCGCTGGTGCTGGGAATCAGCGAAACCATCGAATTTCATGAACCTGACCTCACTTTGATCGGCCTCGAGTTGGTCTTTGCCCGCAACTGACCTTTAGGCTCTCTATCTATGACCGAGCAATCTCAGCCCGTGCAAAGTAAGCCCGAGCACACTAAGCCCGAGCTTGAGGATGATCTTCCCGAGCAAATGCGGATTCGGCGCGAGAAGCGCAGCCGCCTGATTGCTGCCGGCGCCGAGCCGTATCCGGTCGCGGTGCCCCGCACCACCACCTTAAAGGCGCTGCGCGAACGCTTTGCCGATCTGGAAATCGATGTTGCCACTGGGCAGAGCACGCAACTTCAAGTCATGTTCTCTCTCGATCGCGCCGGTGAAGAAGTACTCGCAGCGTGGAAGAGCGACGTCGACCTTGGTGACTTGGTTTCCGTAACAGGCGAGGTCATCACCTCTAAGCGCGGAGAACTTTCGGTTCTCGCAAGTTCATGGATGCATGCGGCAAAGGCGCTCCGTCCGCTTCCGGTAGAACATAAGCCGCTCTCTGAAGAGACGCGCGTGCGCATGCGTTACGTCGATTTGATTATGCGCGATACGGCTCGCGATGTTGCAAGGCTTCGCCCCAAAGTAATGCGCTCGCTACGGGAGTCTTTCCATGAACGCACTTTTATTGAAGTAGAAACTCCGATGCTTCAGGTTTTGCACGGTGGTGCAACGGCGCGACCTTTCGTA
>RGER01000031.1 GCA_009917815.1 Actinomycetota bacterium | reverse complement strand
GAGAGAGTTTGATGCGGATGGTGGGTTGAGAGAAGTGGAAGTTGTAAGCGCCGAGATGGAGCCAACCATCCTTCTCGCTTAAAGCTTCTGTCTGCACATCTTGGTTTGAACCATCTGCCGAAGTCACCGAAACTACGGCTTTGAGCGGTGCTGAGGAGAATCCGTAGAGGCAGCGAGCGGCTTCCGAGCGCATATTCAAGTCATAGACACCGGAGAAGAGCGTCTTGCCATCCACGTCGAAGTGGGGACCGGCAACGACATAGTTGAGCGAATCATCTTTGAACTTAGGGGGACCCGATTCATAGAACGGTGAATTAGTCGTGACGATTCCTACCAATTTGGTTTTATCTGAAAAGCAAGAACTACCAGCGCCACTACCGTCATATTGTGTGGAGCCAAAGGTCCAACGAGTAAATTTCTGGAACCTCGAATCATTTCCTGAGTAGACCTTGAGCACTTCCTCGAAAACTCTGAACCGCTCGAGGTTATTCATCCCGCTTCCGAGAGATCCATCAAATCCACCGCTGGCAATTATTCGGTTGTAGTTCTCAATTTCGCCAGGGTAGCCCTTACCCTTGAGATAGTTGTCAATCTTTGGATACTTGGAGAGGTCAGATTTCACAACCGCTCCAACCAAGTTAGGTACAACGGTTGGTAGTGCCTCGACGGTGAGTTGATTGATTGAGTCAGAAATCTTATTGACGGAAATCGTTGGCGTTTTTAATCTTCCAAAGAGCCAGCCAGTAAGACTGTTATTTAAATGGAGGTTGATTGACACTTTGGTATTCGGAGAGAAGTCTTCGCGGATGTAGCAATAGCCATCAGTAGTCATTTCGCACTCACTGTGGTTGATCATTCCGCGGGCGCCTCGCCAGCCCACCCCTGCTTGCGGAGTACCGGTGCTCGACGTTTCGGTGAAGCTCTCTGCGGCGTAGTAGGTATCCCCAGTTCTTACTTGAGCGGGAAGGACATTTGCAGTGAATCCGTTGAGTATTGCTTTCTCGGTGCCTTTGTTCTTGGAATACGTCATTGCTACTACGACTAAGTAGTCGTTACTTCCGAAGGCGTTGGGAACCCCTGAACTTTTCCAAAGGCTGGCGCTACCACCTGCGGGAACTCCTGATAGCGGGCTTGCGGGAATCTTCTGCGAGAGTGCCTCGAATGCCAAAGTAGCGGGCGAGAGCTTTTCGCCATCTCTACCGATGGAGAGTGAGTCGATACAAACTGGTTCCGTGGTCTTGCTGCATGGAGAGAGGATGATCGTTCCGTCCATCCACGATTGTGTTTGGCAGGCGGGGTCATCGAAATTCTTGCAGACCCAATTTCCACCGCCCTTACCGGTCGTCTGGTCCGGTGGAGTATGGGCCGAGACACTTGAAACGGATTGGTTAGAGAAGAGCGTGCCATCGCTCACCACGGTTCCGTACATAGGTTGTGTCACGAAATCGTTAGGTACAACGACCTCTGCCTGTGCGCTACCCGCAACGAAGAGGGCGAGAACCGTGACGATGCCAGTAAGTAATCTTCCGCTCTTCTTCATGGGAACAGATTAGCCGATGAATCTCATGCAACTGATTGCTGGGTGGCTTACTTCTTCTTATACCCAGCTGGGCAGGCCGGGTTGGCGCCTACTACTTTCTTGGTCGTCTTACCCTTCACGCAAGTAATGATGATGGTTTTTGCCTTATTGGCAGTGGCCGGAGCCGCTGGCGTCTTCGCCTGCGTTGTAGGAGTTATCCCCGCAGGAGTTATCCCCGCAGGAGCGCTCGGGGCAGAAGTAGGCGTAGCCGCCGGAGTGGGCGCAACGGTCTTCTCTTGTGAGAGTTTGATGCGGATCGTGGGTTGCGAGAAGGTGAAATTGTAGGCACCCAAAGTGAACCAGCCATCCTTCTCATTCTGAATGACCGTAGTTACATTTTGATTGGAACCATCACTCGAGACCACTTCTACTTCAGCACGAATGGGTGCTTTCGTAAAGTTGTAGAGGCAGCGAGCAGTTTCTGAACGCATCGCCAAGTCGTATGTTCCTTTAAAGACATCTCCATTAGCGGTGGTGTGAAGACCACCCACTTTGTAAATCAGGGCGCTGTCCTTGAGCTCTGGTGGGCCGGGAGAGTAGACCATCGCATTGGTGGTTACTATTCCTAATAGTTGTGTGCTGCTAGCGAAACAACCACCCCCGGTACTCACTAATCCGTTTGCAGTCGCACCGGCGGAGATGAGCCATCTTTCGCCTTGGCTAGGAATGGGTTTGAGGAATTCTTCGAAGATAGAGAGCGGTTCAAAACCACCGGCGCTACTCGCGCTGCCCCATGAACTAAAGGGATCTGCGAGAGCTTTTTCGTAGTATCCATCTCCTGGAGCGTAATTTAATTTTTGCCAAGCTTCGACACGTGGATACTTGGAAACCTCGGCCTTGGGAACGAAACCAAGCGCTGCCGGAACATCAACAGGTTTACCTTCAATACGCATCGTGTTGTTCTTCGCGTCGATAGGAGTCACCGAAACTTTCACTTCTTTCATCCGCCCAAAGAGCCATCCGGTCAAGTCGCTATTCATCCGCAAGGTAACGGCGGCATTTGAGTTCTCGGCAAAGGCAGACGTTTGTGCACACAGTGCCAGTTCGTACCAGAGGCACTTTTGTTTTTGTATGTAAGGTCCCGACGAGCCTTCTTTAGGGCCGGTTTGCACGTTGTATTTGCCAGCATATGGGCCAGGCGCATGAGGCACTTCACGGATTTCCCATACATTTCCGTATCCAGGAGTCATAACTACCGGAATGACACTTGCACTAAAACTCACCAGCCGTAACTTACTTGCCTCTTGCACTCCAGGAACCTTGAGCATTTGTTGATATTGAGCATGCACGACGACGCCATACGTGTCTGTGCCGCCAAGGTGCGTCATTGATGGTGCTTTCCATAAGGCGACTGCACCACCAGCAGGTAGGCCCGTAGACGTATCTGCCAGAGTCGACGCACTCGCAACAACATGGTCAACTTTTGCCCTCACAAAATCTCTGCCTTCAGTACTTATTTCTACGCCTTCAATGCACATGCGACTTTCGGCATTGGCGCATGGTGGCAACATCAATTCGGCAACAAAGCTATACATTCCCTCACAGTGGGGATCGGACGCTGAGAGACATAGTCGGTTTTCGCCATTGAGAAGTTTCCCGTTATAAACCGGCGGAACGCCGCCGACCAGGGACGAAATTGTGGAGAAGCCTCCCGTTAAGGGTTCATCAACGAGATAACCGAAAGAGGGAACACTAGGCGGGACCACATCGTATGCGCCTGCCGGAATGGCTTGCACCGCAAGGAGCGCGCTGCCTAAAAGAACATTAAGTGCAATCCGCTGGAGTGCATGCATTCGGCTACCCTAACTGGTCATCGAGGTGAAACCCACTCTCCCTCGCAGTGAGTAATCGAAGATGGGGGAAACCCAGGTTACTTAAAGGCTTGGATGCCGGTGAGCGCGCGTCCAATGGTGAGAAGGTGGATCTCACTCGTGCCTTCGTACGTGAGTACTGATTCTAAGTTGTTGGCATGGCGCAGGATCGGGTACTCGAGAGTTACGCCGTTTGCGGCCAATATGGTGCGCGACGTACGAGCTACATCAAGAGCCATGCGAACGTTGTTGAGTTTGCCAAGGCTGATCTGGTCAGGATGCAATTTCTCTTCATCTTTCAAACGCCCAAGGTGCATTGCCAGCAAGAATCCCTTTTGAACTTCGAGGGCCATATTTGCCAACTTTTCTTGCGTGAGTTGGAAGGCAGCGATTGGACGATCGAATTGAATGCGGGAGAGCGCATAATCGGTAGCCACTTCTAAGCAGTCACGCGCTGCTCCCACCGTTCCATAAAGGATTCCAAAACGTGCTTCGTTGAGCGAAGACATAGGACCTTTTAACCCGAGAACCCCGGGAAGCATGGCATCTTCAGGAAGGCGCAGATCGGTGAAGACTAATTCGCCGGTGATCGATGCGCGCAGCGAGAGTTTCTTATGAATAACGTTGGCTTGGAAGCCTTTCGTCTTCGTGGGAACAACGAAGCCGCGAATACCCTCTTCTGTTTGAGCCCACACAACTGCGACATCTGCGATGGGACCGTTAGTGATCCACATCTTCGAACCGTTCAGTACCCAATCTTTTCCGTCGCGCTTTGCATGAGTGATCATGCCGGAAGGATTGGAACCGTAGTCAGCTTCGGTGAGGCCAAAGCAACCAATGAATTCTCCGCTTGCCATTCCGGGTAGCCATTGTTGCTTTTGTTCCTCGGAACCAAACTTCCAGATGGCAAACATGGCAAGTGAACCCTGAACGCTGACGAGCGAGCGCAGTCCTGAATCGCCGGCTTCTAATTCCATGCAAGCAAGACCGTATGCAGTTGCGGATGTGCCGGCGCAACCGTAACCCTCAAGATGCATGCCCAGTAAGCCAAGCTTGCCAAATTCTTTTGCGAGTTCGCGAGCTGGGAGATCGCCCTTCTCGTACCAGTCCGCAACATAGGGGCGAACTTTGTCATCTACTACTTTGCGCACCGTGTCGCGGATATCGCGCTCTTCGTCGCTGAGGAGATGATCAATTGAAAGGAGGTCTAAGGCGCTCTTTGGATCCATACGTGGAGTCTACTAATCCTCTGCAGTTAATGCCCAAGCAGGGGAGCCATAGCGCGAGCAATCAGGCTCTCCCGCCGGGTGAGACGCTCCTCACGATCAGCCCATGCCATTGCCTTGAGTCCGGCATTAATTGCCAGCCAACGCACGGGTTCGGCTTCCCATTGAGGACTTTGATGGTTGACCCAGGGGAGGCGAGTGAATTCGCTCTCTTTTCCGGATATCAGGTCGGCAAGGGTGCGTCCGGCGACATATGAACTTGTCACGCCGTCGCCGACATAACCACCTGCTCGTGCATATCCACTTGTTTCATCGAACGAAACGGTCGGGTGCCAATCGCGGGAAATTCCTAAAGGCCCTCCCCAGGCATGGGTGAAATTTACATCGCGTAAGAGTGGAAACCACGAACGTGCCAACTCGCGGAGGTGTCCATGCACAATGGGATCTCGGTCCTGTTCTGGAGAGATCTTTGAATTGAAGAAATAGGGCGCACCGCGGCCACCGATGGCGATTCGATTATCCGGAGTGCGCTGAGCATATGTAATGAGGTGGCTTGCCTCTGCGAGAGTTTCATTCCCACTCCACCCGATCTCCCTCCAGATTTCTGGAGAGAGGGGTTCCGTGGCAGTCATCAATGAGTAGACCGGAACAACGCTACGAGTGGAGCGTGCTGGTGAATTAATAGAAGGAAGGAATCCTTCAGTTGCTTCCACGATATGTGTGGCATGTACGCGACGAATCGTGCCGCGATGCCGCACTTTCACAATTCCCTTATGAGCGACTGCTGATGTACCGGGGCGCAGAGAGAGCACTTCGCTCTCTTCAAAGATTTGCACTCCCGCCCTTTCGACTGCTTGAGCAAGACCGCGTGCCGCGTTTGCGGGATGGATACGGGCACACTCTCTAATGAAGAGTCCACCTACGGCGCCCTTCACGTTGATGTGTTCTTGCAATTGATCTTTTGAAAGTCGCACGGCGCCTTCACCCGCATGCGTGGCTGCGAGGAATTGCGCATCAACGCGCTTCATTTGTACTTGGGTACGCGCAACCGTGAGGTTGCCGCCATATGAGAATCCGGCATCGATGCTGAGTGCAGCCAGTTCGGCGCCCAATTCAGGAACGCTGCGGCGCCAGACTTCCCGCACATTCCGAGCGCGTTCGTGGCCAACCTCGGTGACGAGACGATCGAAATCGACGGGATAGAGCGCAGATGCCCATCCGCCATTTCGGCCACTGGCACCAAAACCCACGTACTCTTTTTCGAGTACCACGATCTTGACTCCTGGCATTTCTTTGTGGAGGAAGTGGGCGGCCCATAATCCAGTGAACCCGCCACCCACGATTGCAATGTCCACATCGAGATCGTCAGTGATGCCTGCTCGCTGGTGTAGCGGCGCGTCAAGAGTCTCGAGCCAGAGATTCATCAGGTACGTCCGTTGGTCCACTCTGCGATGTAACCGGGGACCGGAATTCCCGGCTTGAGATCTGCGGCATCGCGCGGGGTTCCGAAGGTATGTTCGATGGGAATAACGCCGGCCCACAATGGTGAGTCCATATCTTCTGGAAGATCGCCTGGCTCGAAATTCGAAACCTTGACGCTCGCCTCATCAAGAGAGAGCGCTACCAGAGTGGTCGCCTTCAATTCTTTCTCGGTGCTCTTGCGGACTTCGAGTTCCCTGCCTGGCATAAAAGCTTTCACGAGGAGGTCGAAAGCGGCCACCTTTTCGTCGCCATGCAACTCCACTGCTTCACCCAGAACCATGACGCATCTGTAATGCATGGAAGATTCAAAGGCAGAGCGCGCCATCACTAGGCCATCCATGATGGTGATGGTGGCACAGCAAGGTTTTCCATCGGCGAGTTTCTTGAAGAGACGAGAGGCCGCCGAGCCATGAAGAAGTAATCGATCGCCATCTCGTGCAAAGCCCACCGGCAGCGCATATGGCTGGTCGTCATCGACTATTGCCACATGCGCAACGAGTGCCGTGTCGAGAATCTGATTCATGACCTCGCGATCGTGGACCGCTTTTTTGGGAAGGCGACGAACCTGAGTGCGCTTACTCAAACGACCTTCATCGCTTCCACGAGGGCGCCACGCAAGATCTGTTCGATCTCATCAAAATGCGATTGGTCGCAGATCAATGGAGGCGCTAGTTGAATCACTGGGTCCCCACGATCATCAGTGCGACAATAAAGACCTCCGTCGTAGAGGGCTGTAGAGAGGAAGCCACGAAGCAGGCGCTCGCTCTCTTCGGCAGTGAAAGTCTCGCGAGTCTTCTTATCGCGTACCAATTCGATTCCGTAGAAGTAACCGGTGCCACGAACTTCGCCCACAATGTCGAGATCGTAGAGCTTCTCGAGAGTCTTCTTAAAAGCTGCTTCGTTGCCACGAACGTGGTCGTTGATTTTCTCTCTCTCCATGAGGTCGAGATTTGCCAGCGCTACGGCCGCGCCCATAGGGTGACCGCCCCATGTGAAGCCATGAAGGAAGGTATTGGTGCCTTGGCTAAATGGTTCATAGAGTCGTTCGTTGACGATCATCGCCCCCATCGGTGCATATCCAGAGGTCATACCCTTGGCGCAAGTGATGATGTCGGGCACGATGCCGTAGCGATTGCTAGCAAACCAATCACCGATGCGTCCGAAAGCGGTGATGACTTCGTCGCAGACCATGATGACGTCGTACTTGTCGCAAATTTCGCGAACGCGCTTCAGATAGCCAGGGGGAGGCGGAAAGCATCCGCCTGAGTTCTGTACTGGTTCAACGAAGACTGCTGCAACGGTATCGGGCCCTTCCATAAGAATGGCTTCTTCGATCCGTGAAGATGCCCACTCGCTAAACGCATTGATGTCATTCTGTAAGTGTTCTGGCGCACGGTAGAAGTTCGTATTGGGAACTTTGTGCGCTCCTGGAATGAGTGGTTCAAACCATTGCTTGGCCGCAGGAATACCAGTGATAGAGAGTGCGCCCTGAGTTGTGCCATGGTAAGCAATGGACCGCGAGATAACTTTGTGCTTGAGCGGTTTCCCTGTCATCTTGAAGTACTGCTTCACTAATTTGAATGCACTCTCGACCGCTTCACCACCGGCAGTAGTGAAGAAGACGCGATCCAAACCTTGCGGAGTCAAACTCGCCAATTTTTCAGCCAATTCGATGGCAGGTGGGTTGCCGTAACCCCAAATAGGGAAGTGGGCAAGCTTCATCATTTGCTTGTAGGCAGCGTCGGCTAGTTCCTCGCGGCCATGCCCCATCTGCACAGTGAAGAGTCCGGAGAGACCATCGAGATAACGTCGGCCACGATCATCAAATACGTACGCGCCTTGACCGCGCACAATGATCGGAACTGAAGCGCCCTCGTGGTAATTACCCATGCGAGAGAAGTACATCCACATATGTTCAGTCGCGCGTTTAGAAAGATTGTCGTCAAAATGCTCGACGACATCTTGTGGTGAGATACTCATCTTGTCCCCCAGTTATATAACTGTTTCTGTAGTTTCAAATAAACGAAGCTCTCAGTTGAGCGCACCGTTTTGATTGTTCTAAACCGTTGAAGCAGTTCGAGAAGATGATCGTCATCCTCACAAATAACTTCAGCGAGCAAATCGAATGAACCAGCCGTGACTACTACGTAGTCAACTTCTGGAAAAGTAGCGAGTTGGTCTGCCACATCTTGAAGGTCGCCCTCCACCTTGATGCCGATCATGGCCATTCGGTTAAAGCCCACGGTGAGTGGATCAGTCACCGCGACGATCTGCATCACGCCTGAGTCGATCAGGCGCTGGACGCGCTGGCGTACGGCGGCTTCGGAGAGGCCTACCGCCAGACCGATGGCCGCGTAGGACTTCCGCCCATCACTCTGGAGCTGCTCGATGATCGATTTAGAGGTGTCATCGAGAGCGAGCCGGGCAGGGCGAGCCTGAGTAAAGGCGAGGCCACGGGGGACGCTCGAAGCGGACATGCCCCGAGAATGCCCGACTTCGGAGCAAATTGCAAAAGAATCCGTAGCAAAAGGGCAATTTATCTACGGATTCCTTACTTTTACGCCTGGGGTGGTGTCCAAAAGGTCCATTTCCGCGTACTCTCACGCCTAGGCACTCAGAAGGAGATCCATGAAAAAGCTTCAGAATTTTGTTAACGGCGTCGCCTTGGACAGCAAGTCCGGCAAAGTCAGCGAACTCATTAGCCCGGTCACCGGCCAGCCCTACGCCACCGCTCCGGTCTCTGATGCGGCTGACGTTGATCACGCAATTCAATCCGCGGCTACCGCTTTTGAGTCCTGGCGTGAAACCACTCCCTCCGAACGCCAAAAAGCCTTACTCAAGATCGCTGATGCTTTTGAGTCCCGTGCGGAAGAGTTGGTGGCCATTGAAAGCGCGAATACAGGTAAGCCTATTGCGCTGACAATGTCGGAGGAGATTCCTCCGATGCTTGATCAGATTCGTTTCTTTGCTGGCGCAGCGCGCATTCTAGAAGGGCGTAGCGCAGGTGAGTACATGCGCGGCCACACATCTATTATCCGCCGCGAACCTATTGGTGTGTGTGCGCAAGTAACGCCTTGGAATTATCCAATGATGATGGCTGTGTGGAAGTGGGCGCCGGCGCTCGCTGCGGGTAACACCGTGGTATTGAAACCAAGCGATACCACTCCCGCATCAACAGTCTGGATGGCAAACATCATGGCGGAGTTCTTGCCCCCTGGAGTTTTTAATGTGATCTGTGGCGACCGCGATAGCGGACGCGCACTTGTTGATCATGAAATTCCGCAAATGGTTTCCATCACTGGCTCAGTTCGTGCAGGCATGGAAGTGGCTGGCTCCGCTGCCAAAGATCTCAAGCGTGTTCACCTCGAACTTGGCGGCAAGGCACCGGTTGTGGTTTTTGATGACGCAAACCTTGAAGCAGCCGCTGAAGGAATCGCAGTTGCAGGCTACTTCAACGCTGGTCAAGATTGCACCGCGGCTACACGAGTGCTTGTAGAGGCAGGCGCCTATAAAGACTTCGTCGCGCTTCTTGCCGAAAAGGTGAAGGAGATTGCAACTACAGGGGCTCCGGAAGAAGACATCCTTTTTGGACCTCTGAACAACAGCAGTCAACTCGATCGCGTCAAGGGCTTCTTGGAGCGAGTTCCTGCCCATGCAAATATTGTTACCGGCGGACATCAAGTGGATCGCGCAGGCTATTTCCACGAGGCTACAGTCGTTGCAGATTTGCAACAAAAGGATGAAATGATCCAAAGTGAAATCTTTGGACCTGTCGTCACAGTGCAGAAATTCCAAGACGAAGCAGAGGCTCTCCGTTTCTCCAACGATGTGAAGTACGGCTTGGCATCAAGTGTGTGGACCAAAGACAACGGCACCGCCATGCGCATGTCACGCGGCCTCGACTTTGGGTGCGTCTGGGTGAATACGCACATTCCAATTGTGGCTGAAATGCCTCACGGTGGTTTCAAACATTCCGGATACGGTAAAGATCTCTCCATGTACGGCTTCGAGGATTACACCCGCATCAAGCACGTGATGATCAATATCGGCGAGTAACACCTTCCTATCACTACTCCAGAAGAGGCTGGCGCATGTCCATAGATAGCGGCTTGGCTAAAGAGCTCGATCTCACCTCCGATGCACTCACTGAAACTGCACATTTGCAGAAGCACTTTGGCAGATACGACATTCTCTTCTTCACCATTTGTACCTTGGTGGGTATCGATACCATCGGAACGGTGGCAGCGTCCGGTGCCGAAGCATTTTCCTGGTTGATCATTTTTGCCATCGTCTTCTTTGTGCCACAGGCACTGCTCTTTGCTGAGCTCGGTACCTCATTCCCGCAAGAAGGCGGCTCCTACTTGTGGGCGCGCTTAGCCTTCGGCCGACTCGCTGCCGCGATCAACAATGTGCTCTATTGGGTGACCAACCCAGTCTGGCTTGGCGGCACACTCGCCCTAGTGGGAGCGACCGCGTTTGAAACCTTCTTCCTCAACGGTCATCCGATGTCAAATGTGTGGTGGTATATCTTCACTCTGGCCTTTATTTGGATTGGCGTGACAAGCGCAATTCTTTCTTTCAAGGTGGGCAAGTGGATTCCCACTTTTGGAGCGTTCGCTCGATTTATTCTGCTCGGCTTCTTCTCGCTCTCGGTAGTCATCTACGGATTTAAGAACGGCGTCCACGGTGTTCACGGCGGTGACTTTGGAATTTCCTTCGCTGGGCTTGTCGCGCTCGCTGGTGTACTGCTCTTTAATTACGTCGGATTCGAACTTCCTAATAGCGCCGGCGATGAGATGAAGGATCCGCGTCGCGATATTCCCTATGGTCTCTTCCGCGCCGCAATCGCAGCTGTGTTGCTCTACGGTCTGCCCATCCTTGGCATTCTCGTGGTTCTTCCCACAGAAGATGTCTCCAATCTTGGAGGTTTCCTCGACGCAATCAAAGCCGTTTTCACCATCTACGGCGGATCAACCGGCGCTGATGGCGTGGTGCTGACTGGCTTTGGAGCTCTCCTCGGTGGAGTTGGCGGGCTGCTCTTCATCATCTGCGTGCTCTCTTCAGGAGTTACGTGGATTATGGGCTCTGATCGCTCACTCGCCGTTTCCGGCTATGACGGTGCCGCACCCCGCTCGCTCGGAGTGATCTCGGCAAAGTACGGAACTCCCGTACGCGTCAACATTCTGAGTGGGCTGCTCTCCACGGCAGTTCTAGTGATGGCGCGCACCATCAGCGAGGGCAATGCCATGAAGTACTTCACCGCAGTTCTTGGTATTGCGGTCTCCACTACCTTGCTTTCATACCTGGCAATTTTCCCGGCGCTATGGCGATTGCGGGTCACTCATCCCGATCATCCGCGGCCTTATCGCGCTCCTTGGGCCAAGTTCCTCTCGGTCTGGCTCACGCTGATCGTCGCCTTTGCCTCTCTCCAGTTGGTGGCGCCAGGTTTAGGAGTGGATTGGTTTGGCGATGACTTCCGACCAGATGGTTGGGCGCGGTCGGAACGCTGGAAGTTCCTCTTTACCGAGGCAGTGCCAGTTCTCTTCTTTGTGCTTGTGGGAGTGGCCTTCTGGATTGCTGGCGGCGCTACCCGCAAACACGCGGCGAGCGCACGCAAGTAATTTTTCTACGCGCCTGACTGAGGGGAATACGTAGGGGAGTGCGCAGGGGAGTGCGCAGGGGAATGCGCAGGGGAAATGAGAGCAGTGAATCGATGGATTCTGGGCGCTAAGTGATTAGGCTCCGTACTGTCACCATTGATCGAACCGGTATGAGCTAACGGTATGAGCTAAGGAGTACGCATGTCAGAAGAGAAGAACTTGCCGCCTGTAGCGTCACTGACACCCGAGATGCGCAAGGTCATCTCAAGCCAGGTCACCCGACGTGGAGTCATTGCGGGCGCTGGCGCAGTGGGACTTGCTGCATTCCTCGCTGCCTGCGGCACTAAAGGCACAGCTGAAAGTAAGGGAGAGGCAGCGCCTGCCACGGCAGACCAATCGGACGCCGACAAGACTTTGAATGTGTCGAACTGGCCGCTCTATATCGATGTCGATGCAAAAGATGAGTCGATTCGTCCATCAGTAGTTGCATTTACCGCCGCCACCGGAATCAAAGTTGCCTACACCGAAGATGTCAGCGACAACAACGTTTTCTTTGGCAAGGTTCGCAACCAGTTGGCCGCTGGCCAAGATACGGGTCGTGACTTGATGGTACTTACCGACTGGATGGCTGCGAAGATGATCCGCCTCGGTTGGGTTCAAAAACTCGACAAGGCAAACATCCCTAACGTCGATGCTCATTTGCGGGCAGCTCTCAAATCTCCTTCGTGGGATTCCACTCGCGATTACTCGGCCCCTTGGCAATCAGGGTTCGGTGGCATCGCATATAACGGAGCTGTAACGAAGCCAGTCACGACTATCGATGAACTTTTCACGCGCCCGGATCTCAAAGGCAAAGTAACCTGTCTCTCCGAAATGCGCGACACGATGGGTCTTGTGTTGCTTTCCATGGGTAAGGACCCATCAATCTTCAATCAAGCCGATTTTGATGCAGCGATCGAGAAGATTCAAAAGGCAGTTAATTCTGGTCAAATTCGAAAGTTCACTGGAAATGAATATGCACCAGATCTCGCCAAAGGAAATATTGCGGCGTGTGTTGCTTGGTCAGGTGATGTTATTCAACTCCAGGCGAAGAACGACAAGATTAAATACGTCATTCCTGATGCAGGTGCCATGCTCTGGTCGGACAACATGCAGGTGCCTAATGGTGCCAAACATAAGAAGAATGCGGAGTCATGGATCAACTATTACTACGACCCCAAAGTTGCGGCCCAAGTTGCTGCGTATGTGAATTACATTTGTCCGGTAGACGGTGCGCAAGAGGAAGCCGCCAAGATCGATCCGGCTCTAGCGAGTAATCCTTTGATTTTCCCTGATGCTCAAACTCTCGCAAAGGCACACATCTTCGCGGGTCTTGATGAAGCCACCGAAAAGTCTTGCCAAGACGCTTTTGCAAAGGTGATGGGCGGCTGATGGATCAGATTGGCGGCGATCTTCGCCTTGTCTCGTTACGTAAAGAGTTCGGTGATTTCGTTGCAGTCGATGACATCAACATTCTGATCCCCAAAGGTTCTTTCTTCGCGCTTCTTGGCCCATCAGGGTGCGGAAAGACAACCACGCTTCGGATGGTGGCTGGCCTGGAGCTGCCCACTGCTGGGCAGATTCTCATCGGCGATCACGACATTGCCTCGCTCAAGCCGTACAACCGTCCGGTTAATACGGTCTTTCAGTCGTACGCACTCTTTCCGCATCTCGACATCTACGAGAACGTGGCCTTTGGATTACGCCGAAGAGGTATCAAAGATGTATCGGGGCAAGTCGATGCCATGCTCTCGCTCGTCGAGCTAGATACTTTTGCGCGTCGTAAGCCAGCACAACTCTCTGGTGGTCAACAACAACGGGTGGCGCTCGCACGCGCTCTGATCAATCGTCCCGAGGTGCTCCTCCTTGATGAGCCACTGGGTGCTCTCGATCTTAAACTTCGTCGTCAGATGCAATTAGAACTCAAGCGTATCCAGACCGAAGTGGGCATCACTTTCGTGCACGTAACGCATGACCAAGAAGAGGCCATGACTATGGCCGACACGATTGCGGTTATGAATCAAGGCAAGGTGGAGCAGCTCGGTAGCCCGATGGAGCTCTATGAAAACCCAAAGACCACCTTCGTGGCTAACTTTCTTGGGCAATCGAATCTGCTCACCGGTGAAGTAGTAGAACGCGGCGACTTTGTGGGAGTGAAGGTATGGGGCAACCAGATCAAGATTCCCGCTAGCCGAGTTGCGACCTCCAATACCAAAGTATGGGTGGGCGTCCGTCCAGAGAAGATATACATCTCGGCAGAGTCAAGCGAGGCG
>RGER01000004.1 GCA_009917815.1 Actinomycetota bacterium | reverse complement strand
CTACATGTGCCGCCATCACGTCGGTGTACCCCTCGACGACGACCGCCTGTCGAGTCTTTGCGATCTCTTTCTTAGCCATGTCTAGGCCGTAAAGAACTTGATTCTTCTTATAAATAGCGGTCTCAGGGCTGTTGAGGTATTTAGGTCCAGTGTCGCTTTCGTCGGAAGAGAGTTTGCGAGCGCCGAACCCCACAATGTCTCCGGAGATATCTTTAATTGGCCACATGAGACGATTGCGGAAACGATCAATGAGGCCGCGTTGTCCTTCTTTTGCCAACCCAGCGTTGATGAGTTCTTCGTTTGTGAAACCTTTCCCCTTGAGGAATTTCGTAAGTGCATCCCACTCATCGGGTGAGTAACCCACCATGAAGGTCGCGGTGATCTTTTGATCGAATCCGCGGTCAGATAAGAAGGCTCGACCTACTTGAGCGGGGCCTGCCGCGTTAAGCGCCTCTTGATAAAAGGTGGCGGCAAGTTTATGGGCCTCAATGAGACGGGCTCGTTGCCCACCGCTTGTACCGCTTGGGCGAAGACCTTCTTCGTAACGCAATTCAAATCCAATGCGTTGCGCAAGTCGCTCTACAGTTTCAGAAAATGCCAGGTGCTCAATCTTCATCACGAAGGAGATGACGTCGCCACCCGTCTGGCAACCGAAACAGTGAAAGAAACCACGTGAAGGTGTGACGTGGAACGAAGGCGACTTCTCATCATGAAAAGGGCAGAGACCTTTCTTCTGGCCCCCACCAGCATTCTTGAGTTGCACATAATCGCCCACGATTTCATCGATAGGGGCATGCTCGCGCACGTAAGCGACATCTTCGTCACGGATACGACCGGCCATCTTTACTCACCTCTTCCAGTGAGTCTGCCATGAAGCAGGCGTGCTCCGACATCGGTAAGTGAGGCCACTTGATCGATGACCACGCGGCGTCGCTCTCGATCGTTGCCTGCATGATCCCAACTTGCATGGAAGGTGGGCTCTAATGCGCTCGGGCCACCCTGCCAGAGCGCTTCTACTAGTTCGTGAATCAAAATCCGTTGTTCGGAATATCGAGCTTGGGCAATCTCGCTTCGCATGACGTAATGCGCAGCGATTGCCTTGAGAACGGCAACCTCGATGCGTTCTTCGCGGGGAACTTCTAATGAGGCTCCAAAGCGAATAAGTGATCCGCTCCCCCACTTGGCGCGCGTCTCACGTTCGGCCGCTAATGCAAAGCGTCCGATAAGTTGACTGGTGAGATCTTTGAGAGCCGCATGATCTCGATGCGTGCCTGAAAAATTTGAAGGCCAATAAGGCAAAGCAGTTAATCGACCGAAAGCTGCTTGCAATTCATTTTCATTGGAATCAGCGGCGTAGGACTCGAGGGCAACTCTTGCAACATCACGTTGTTCGCTCTTATCCGAGAGCGCCGCTAGAGGAAACCGTTCCGCCACAAGCGCATCTTCTAAATCATGAACGGAGTAAGCAACATCGTCTGACCAATCCATAATTTGTGCTTCGATCGAACTCTCTGTACCGACGCGTCCCGCTCGCATCCAGTCGAAGATCGCGCGGTCATCGTCATACACGCCAAACTTCTTGGAATTCGTGGCACGAGTCCATGGATACTTCGAAGCACCATCAAGCGTGGCCCGCGAAAGATTGAGGCCGATAGAAGCGCCCTCGACATCCACGCTCTTTGCTTCGAGGCGCGTAAGGATCCGAAAACTCTGCGCATTGCCTTCAAACCCACCACAATCGTGCGCAGCTTCTTCGAGGGCTACCTCACCGTTATGTCCAAAGGGTGGGTGTCCCAAGTCGTGGGCGAGGCAGGCGCTCTCCACCAGGTCAGGATCGGCACCGAGCGCAGCACCTAACTCACGCCCTACCTGTCCGCATTCGAGTGAGTGTGAGAGCCGAGTGCGCGCGAAGTCGCTCTCCCAAGGAACTTCTACTTGTGTCTTCGCTGCCAATCTGCGGAGTGCGGCCGAGTGCAAAATACGGGCCCGATCACGAGCAAATTCACTACGGCCAGGGCGCTTGGCTGGTTCTGCTAAGTAGCGCTCAGTGTCAGCGGAGAGATACTCCCCAAAGTAACTAGTACTAGCCACCGGAGACCGCCTCATCTGCCGACACAAATGGCATCGCATCGCGATCGAGTAACCAATTCTCTGGAAGGCTCACTGCACGAGTGGTGGTCGTACGTCCGCGTGGACCCATTGCTATTTCGGTAGGGAATTCTTGATGGCCCTCTAACTCATCAATCATGGTGGCCATTTCTGCCAGAGTGGAGACCTCTGCCAAACCGACGCGCAAATGATTCTTCACCGAAAATCCCTTGAGGTACCACGCCACATGTTTGCGAAAATCACGGCAGCCACGTAATTCATCTTCAAAGTAAGTGGCGAGCAAATGTGCATGTCGCAACATCACGCCACCGACCTCTTCTAATTTGGGTGGCGCTGGAATTGGTTGGCCAGCAAATGCGGCAGCAAGTTCGGCAAAGAGCCATGGTCTACCTAAACATCCACGACCGACAACCACTCCCGCACATCCGGTCTCTTCCATCATGCGAAGCGCATCCGATGCGCTCCAAATATCGCCGTTTCCCAACACTGGGGTTCCATAAGGTGCTAATTCGGCAACGAGAGCTCCAATGGCACTCCAATCAGCTTTTCCGCCATACATTTGCGCGGCGGTGCGACCATGCAGGGCTACCCAATGAGCGCCGGCGTCGGCAGCAATACGCCCAGCTTCTAGGAAAGTGAGATGGTCGTCATCAATACCTTTACGCATTTTGACTGTCACGGGGATTCCGAAGGGCGCAGCTGCGTCGATCGCGGCGCTCACTATCGCGCTAAAGAGGCGACGCTTGTAAGGAAGCGCAGAACCGCCACCTTTGCGCGTTACTTTAGGAACTGGGCAGCCAAAATTGAGATCAATATGGTCTACCAAACCCTCGCTGCACAACATAAGAACGGCATCGCGCACAGTCTCTGGTGCAACGGCATAGAGTTGCACGCTTCGAGGAGTCTCTCCTGGCGCTGGCTTAATCATCCGCAGCGTCTCCGGATGTCGTTCGACGAGCGCGCGGGCGGTCACCATTTCCGAAACGAATAGGCCAGCGCCCTGTTCACGACAGAGCGTACGAAATGCAGCGTTAGTAATGCCCGCCATCGGCGCCAGTACGACCGGCGGCGAAATCTCGGTCTGCCCGATTAGCAACCGAGAAGTTTGGGGGCTAACCATTGCTCCACCTGATCAAGAGAGATTCGTTCTTGCGCCATCGTGTCGCGTTCGCGAATGGTGACTGCTTGATCTTCCAATGTCTCAAAGTCGATAGTGATACAGAAAGGCGTACCAATTTCATCTTGCCGGCGGTAACGACGTCCGATCGCGCCGGCGTCATCGAATTCGACATTCCAATTCTTTCGAAGCGCAGTAGCTAAATCTCTCGCCTTGGGTGAGAGATCTGCGTTACGGCTCAAAGGAAGTACCGCAATCTTCACTGGAGCGAGACGATGATCGAGACGCAACACAACGCGCTTATCGACGCCGCCCTTAGAGTTTGGCGCCTCATCTTCCGCGTAAGCATCGAGCAAAAAGGTAAGGGCGCAACGATCAACACCGGCTGCAGGCTCAATGACATAAGGTACCCAGCGCTCACCAGATTCTTGATCAAACCAAGAGAGATCCTGGCCAGAAGCTTCAGAATGCGCTTTCAAATCGAAATCTGTGCGGTTGGCGATGCCTTCCAGCTCGCCCCAATCAGTACCGGCGAATTCAAACTTATATTCAATGTCCGCGGTGCGCTTGGAGTAGTGCGAGAGCTTCTCTTTCGGATGCTCAAAAATGCGCAGACGATCTGAATTAACTCCGAGATCTTTGTACCAAGCAAGACGCGTATCGATCCAATATTGATGCCACTCTTCGCGGTTTCTTACGTGCCGTGGTGGACACATTGCCGAAATTGATGAAAATTCCTTGCGCAGTCTCTGGGCGAAGGTAGGCAAGGCCGCTTTCGTCTTCTACTGGTCCTAAATATGTTTTTAAGAGACCAGAAAATTGTCGCGGATCAGTGAATTGACCCTTGGTGCCGCAGTTGGGGCAATTGATTTCGGCTAGCGATGTTGCCGGCTTCTTATGTTTGGCTTCGTAGGCTTCTTCTAGGTGATCTGCACGGTAGCGCTTGTGACACGAGATGCACTCAGTGAGTGGATCAGAGAATGTGGCAACGTGACCAGAAGCTTCCCAGACTTCTTTCGCCAAAATGACGCAGGAGTCTAAACCGACAACATCTTCGCGTTGAGTGATCATGGATTTCCACCACTGACGCTTCACGTTGTTCTTCAATTCGATACCCAGAGGGCCGTAATCCCAGGAGGCGCGCAACCCCCCGTAAATCTCAGACGAGGGATAAACAAATCCACGTCGCTTGGCAAGGCTGACGATAGTTTCTATCTCCCACTCAGTCAGCAGGGCATAGACCGAATTGGGGGTGTTTCCACTGGCTCGATCGAAATCTTGGTCGGTGGCCACTCCAAAGCGCCCACTGAGATAGCCGGGACGGCCAGCGAGTAATTCCAGGGCTCGACGGGCGTGCCGACGGAGTTCGTCCTCGCTCCACGGCGAAATGGAAGCGGTAGTAAACCGAGCAACGGCGAACATGGTCAACGCCCCTCTCCCGATCGGCTTATTGACAATGATTCCCATTATCAATAGCCTCGCACTTGTGGCCATCTTGGTAGCGCTGAGCACAGTACTCGCAACCGCCTTCGGTGGCTTCCTCGCGCTCCGTTCACGCGACCGAATGCACTTACTCCTCGGACTTTCAGCAGGGTTACTCCTCGGGCTGGTCGCCTTCGATCTCATTCCTGAGGTCCTCCAACTCAATACGAATCGCCTCGCCGGAATCCCCACCCCGATGCTCGCCTTCGTGATCGGCTTCCTCGCCCTTCACATGATGGAACGGTTCTTCGGAAGCCATGAACCAGCCGACTCTGATTACGGCGACGAGCACTCACATACTCATCTGAGCACAGGCCTGGTGGGCGCCGGAGCGATGGTGATCCACGTATTCCTCGACGGTGTCGGCGTGGGGCTAGCCTTCCAAGTGAGCAACTCGGTGGGTTTTGCTGTTGCGATCGCGGTCATTTCACACGCATTCACCGACGGGCTTAACACCGTGATGCTGTTGATTCGCAGTGGACATTGGCGCAAGAAAGCGATTGCGCTACTCGCATTCGACGGCGCAGCTCGCGTACTCGGTGCCACGATTGGCACATACCTCACGCTGAGCGAACCGCTCTTGGGTATTTATCTTGGGCTCTTTGCAGGATTCTTGGTCTATCTAAGTACCTCACATGTACTTCCAGAGGCGCATAGCAATCACCCGTCGAGGTGGACTCTCCTGGCAACGCTTCTCGGAGTGGTGATCATGTTTGGAATTGTTTCTCTCGGATCTTCGGCTTAGCGATGAACGCGCCTACCAAAAGAAACACCCGTCAAAGAACTTCCATCATTACTTTTCTAAAAACACGAAAAGAATTCATTAGTGCGAAGGAGATCTACTCCGAAATGGAGGGGTCCAGGGTCGGGCTCTCCACGATCTATCGTGCCTTAAGCGACTTGGTAAATGATGGCGATCTCGACGTCTTCATCGACAACGATGGCGAATCACGTTTTCGCCTTTGCGGGTCACACCATCATCACCATTTGCTCTGCCGCAAGTGTGGAAAGAGCGTGGAATTTCAAGCACCGGAGGCCGAGGCGCTCGCCGAGCGATTAGGAGCCAGCGAAGGCTTTAGTGAGATGGAACATCGTTTGGAGATTATTGGCACCTGCCAGGAGTGCGTCTAGCACTACTGCTCGGCGGCCGCGGTCACCTCGAGGGAGATCGGAATACCTACCGCAGTGCGCCCTTCAATACTCACCACGACGGTATCTATTCCGGCGGAGATGCCATTCTGGAATCGAATGATGATCGGTTCCACCACACCCACTTGGCGCAATTTACTATGCGCAACTTCTTGGGTCTCTTCAAAGTGTGTTGAGAGCGATGCTTCGCGCGTCAATGTCATGACCACCCCTAGAGCACTAATGCGAATTTGTAGGTAAAGAAGCAACGTCAGCACTCCAAGAAAGAGCATGGTGAGCGGAACAAGAACCAAAAAGGACTCAACATTTCCTCGATCATCTCGTGAAAATTGGCGAAAACTTCGAGAAAAGAACTTACTGAGAAGAGACCGCATCGAGTGCCCTGGCAAGCATCGCCGAAAGTCGAGGTCCAGCCACCGCCCAGAGCACTGTGACTAATCCAGCAGTCATCAATACAACGAGAACCCAACCAGGAACGTCTCCTCGAGAACTCTTTATCGACTCCCATGCTCTCCGCCTGAGCCAGTAGGAGCAAAAAAAGAGCTTTCGATTGATTCTTTCCATAACGATCTCCTTCATTTGTAGGTGGTGTGCTATCCGAAAGCCATCAAATTGAGTTGGGCCAAACTTGGGTAGAGCGCGAAAAGTACGGTGACTGGCAGGATCAAGAAGACGACCGGGATAGCCATCGCAATCTCACTCTTACCGCACGCTTCGAGGAGTGCGCGGCGACTCTCTTCACGAACCTCATGTGCATGGTTGAGCAGCAGCGGAGCCAAAGGTGACCCGTGGACTTGTGAAATAAGGATGGCGTCAACCAAACGCTCTCCGCCGGGAATTTGATACCAGCGCGCCCAGTGGGCGAGTACATCCATAAGCGCCTCTCCGTGCTCTACCTTATAAATGACATCCGAGAGTGAATGCGAAAATGTTGAAGTACCTCGAGCTACTCGACGCAGCGCAAAGAAGATGCTCTCGCCTGCTACGGCTGAGAGTGCAATTTGTTCGACAACATCTGGAAAGTCTTGGCATAGTTTCAATTGGAAACGAATCTCTCGTCGCTTTAATCGCCAAGTATCGGCAATCAGTGCGAAGATCGCACCCGCTATCGTGGTGAAAAGTATGACCAGTAAAGTGCTGTTGCTGGCTAGTGCAATGAGCGCACCTAGGAGAGCACCGATTCCAAACGTCTGTCTGCGCCTCTTGAAATGCGCGTACTGCTCTTCGAGAGTGATGATGCCCGCTGATCGCAAACGTGAATGGTCTACAGGAGTGGGATCCAGCAGAAAAGGGTCCACTTGACGAATAAATGGCGTAAGCGAGTCAATCATCCATTTCTCGGTATCGCGTCGATGGGTTGCGTTCATCGTCACACCCAATGACAGGAGAATCGCGGCGAGTAGCAGAGTCATCGACTTATCCCAGGAATCTGTGAAGCGCGCTTCATCCACCAGGCCGCAAGCAGAGATGCTCCTGCCCCACCAGCAATCACGATTCCACCAGCGGTCGTAAATATCGCGGCTCGCGTACTTGCTCGAGTCATCAGCAACAACAAGATCGCCCAAGGCGCGATTAATCCGAGCCGGGCACCGTTTATCACCCACCCCTGCCGAACTTTCACCTCTTCTTTGACTTCGATGTCGCGCCGAATAAAGCGCGCAGAAATCAGCAACAGTTCGGGGAGGTGATCGACACCTACTTCGCGTCCGAGCAGCAAGATATGACGAAGTCGCTCTCCATGGTGATTCTCATTCAAAATAAAAGTGGCCGCTTCAAGAGGCATCCCAAGTGCCAGATCGCGTCGCACAATTCGAAAGATGCCTTTCATCTCGTCACTTCCGCGTTCGGAAAGTGCCGCCAGCGCCTGTGGGATCGGCATACTGCTTCGCAAGTTTGAGGCGAGGTACTCGAAGGTAGCTGGCCATTCACGCTCTGGGATTTCGATTGCACTTCTCTGAATCTTGGATCTCTTCATGCTGTTTCCTGCAGCGCACGACGGCGATGCGAATACTTCATTTCTCCGTCACGCCAGTCAACACCCATTATCTCTGATACGAATCGCTCTCCACTCTCCGAATCAATCTCTAAGTGGACCACTGCATCAATGACTCTGCCGATCAGTGAGTTAATGAAATTTAGTGGCAGATTCTCGCCGGCAAGTAGCGGAAGCAAGTTTAATTTCTCAATTGCCTCAGCGGCCGAATTGGCATGAATACTCGCCGCCCCAGGAACTCCTGCGTTTAACGCAATCAAGAGGTCAAGTGCTTCTGCACCACGAACCTCGCCCACCACAATTCGAGAAGGGCGCATGCGGAGCGCCTCTTTTACTAATCGGCGGAGGTCAATTGCTCCCTCTCCCCCATGCGCGGCCTCTCGAGTTTGAAGCGCAACTAGATCGCGAACGTAGGGATCTAATTCAAAAACTTCTTCAATGGTTATTACGCGATTATCTGGTGGGCTTTCAGATAGCAAAGCATTCAGCATCGTGGTCTTTCCTGTATGAGTTCCTCCGCTCACCAAGATTGATTTTCCTTCTACGATCAAACTCAGCAATTGAGCCGTTTGGTCAGGTGAAATGACTCCTCGTTTCTCTAATTCAGCGAGAGAATGAGCCTTCACAAGATGTTTGCGAATATTGACCGCCCAATGTTTTGCAGTGACCGTGGGAATGGCTACATGGAGACGACTCCCATCTGGCAGGGTTGCATCGACGAATGGATGGCTCAAATCAACTCTTCTATGCGAGTGGAGTAGAAGACGCTCCACCAATTCCTGAACTCGCTGAGTGGACATAACGATCGACGTCAATTCTGGGCGCCCTTCTCGCGCCACATAAATGCGGGTGGGAGAATTGATCCAGATCTCCTCAACCGTGACATCTGCCATCAGGGGTGCCAGCTCGCCTAGCAATTCAGCGTTTTCCATCCCCAGATGGTGGAGGTGATCCCCGCTCTTGCCGGCACTTCCTCCCCCACCACAGAATTTGGGCCCTCGAATGCATACAATCAGTAAATGCTCATTCGCCCTGCGCAACCTTCAGACGTGGCCGCCATCCATCAGCTCATCATTGATCTCGCGATTTACGAGAAGAGTCCAGAGAGCGTGCTCTCGACCGATACCGACTTACATAAGGCACTCTTTGCAGAGACTCCTTATCTCTTTGGAGATGTGGCGATCGATGAAAACGAGGTCATCGGATTTGCGGTCTGGTACATCAATTACTCAACGTGGCGCGGGCGTCATGGCATCTATCTAGAGGATTTATATGTGAAGCCCGAACGGCGCGGCCAAGGTGTCGGCAAGGCGCTACTAAAAACGTTAGCCGCGCGCTGCGTTGAACGCGGGTATGCCAGGTTGGAGTGGTGGGTTCTCGATTGGAACGCGCCTGCGATCGAGTTCTACAAGAGTGTCGGCGCCAAACCAATGTCAGATTGGACAGTTTTTCGCCTCGATGGTGATGAGTTAGAAGTATTCGCTCGGTAAGTTTTGCTCTATATTCGAGCCGTCAAGCGCAAGTGCAAGATCAATCTCGTATTCGATTTCAGCAAGTTTGCGCCTGCTATCTGCAATCCACAGAAATGCAAAAAGTAATTCAACCTTTTGAGATGCATACTCGAGATTCGTGAGGGCGGTTCGCAACCTCGCTTCACAAGCTGAGGCTTCCGATTGGTGAGCTGCCAATAAGGCAAATCCAAAGTGGTCTCGACCTAGCCTGCCCACGCGATCTCCTCCACGCACAATCAATTGAGCCGCATGCGCTGCGCTCACCAGAAGTGCATCACCAAACGAAGTAGAACTTTCCTCGACCATCTCTTCAAACCCTTTGATTCGACTTACTCCGTAGAGAAAGGGCTGAAAGGTCTCGGCTCGGCGCGCGAGTAGGTCCTGAACGTGTTCACGAAAATACGGCGCGCTATCCAGCCCAGTGAGCGGATCAGACCACTCGCCCATGACTCTTACTTACTCTCACCGCGTAGGGTGGAACTTATTCCAAGAATGATGGCCCCTGCGATAAGGGCAAGTGGAATGGCGATCCAGAAATTTCCTGCCTGGCCTTGGGAGTAAGCCACTGGAATTGCAATGATGTTGGCCACTATCGCTGGGGATCTGCCAAAGTGGCGCCCCTCGCGCATTCCTTTCGTGGCCGCCATCAATCCCACTGCCCCTACGAGAAAGAGGGCGATCTCAAAAAGTGCCGCTGCAAGATGGCGCGGCGATCCAGTGAGCAAGAAATAGATAAAGGAGAACGCCAGCACGAGAAGTGCGAGAACTTCAAGGCCTAGGAGTGCAGCCGTCCATCGCGGCAAGGTTGCAGTGGGCGGGCGCCGGCCGATGGATTGGCTGGAGGATTCGCTGGGGGTCACGGGAAAAGGCTAGCCTGTATTTATGCGCGCGCTACTAGTGATCAACCCGCAATCTACGGGTGCCAGTAGCGCCACCCAGCGAGTCGTTGAGCGAGCATTGCGCTCCGAGCTTGATCTGGAGGTCGTGGAAACAGATGCGCGTGGCCACGGTGTAGCCCTCGCTGCTTCACTTAATGCTGAATTGGTGATCGCTTGTGGCGGAGATGGAACAGTTAACGAAGTCTGCAACGGTTTGATCGATTTCACGACCGGCAGATCGCGCGGCGCTGCGCTGGGGATCATCCCCACCGGGAGCACGAACGTTTTCGCTCGAGCACTTGGTTATCGTAACGATCCAGTGGAGGCCACACATCAATTACTTGAGTCAATCAAACGGGCGAACCGCACTGAAATTTCTTTGGGTTTAGCCTCTTGGGAGAGTCCGCTCGGCGCCGAACAGCGCATCTTCACCTTTTGCGCAGGCATCGGATTTGACGGTGCCATCGTAGAGCGGGTTGATCGGGAACGTCAGCGCGGAAATCGCTCCTCAGCCTCGCTCTATTGGCGGGCTACCAGTCGAGAAGTTTCTCGCACTTTGATTGTGGAAGAACACGCACCACTTCTCTATGTCGAAGAGTCACTCCGGCTTGGTCTGGCGCTAGTTGCCAATACTGATCCGTACACCTACAAAGGAAATCAAGCTATCCATCCAACGCCCCGGGCAAGTTTTGCTACCGGTCTTGATCTCATGGGTCTGCGAGATATTCGACTAGCCCGACTTATCCCCGCAACTATCGCTTTATCTATGGGGCGCACACCGCGCGGTTCGATTCAACGACATGACCTTACGACTATCACCCTGCGTGCCGATCGCGCGCTTCCTATTCAACTTGATGGGGAACCGCTCGGACGGAGCAAGGAACTTAAACTTCGATCGTTACCTGCCGCCGTGAGTGTCTACGGAAGAGCGCGTCCCTAGGCCAATTATTCGGTCTTAAAATTATTTCGCTTGTGAGCGCCATCGCAGTACGGCTTAATCTCGGAGTGACCGCAACGACAGAGCGAAATCTTGGATGCAGTACGTAAGACGTTGCCGTCGTTATCGCAGATCTCTACATCGCCTGTCACCATGAGTGGGCCATCTGGGATCAAAGTGATTTTTGTGGGACCTTCAGTAGTTTCAGACATGGCGACATAGTGCCAGAGAAAACCTGCAATTGCAGAAGTTACGGGTGCGACACCTAGTAAACAGGCAGGCTCGGGTCGATGGAGTGCACCCATGCGAGTACCCCACCACCTACATGCACTGCGTCTTTGAAGCCTGCATTCTTAAGGATTGCAAGGCACTCAGCGCTACGTGCACCGCTCTTACAATGCAAGATGATCTGCTTGTCGTGCGGCAACTTCTCTAAGACGGATCCATCGAGAAACTCTTGCTTGGGAATAAGGACTGCTCCGGGGATTTTCACGATTTCCCACTCATTTATCTCGCGCACATCAATGAGCATCACTTCATCTCCACGATCCATCCGAGCCTTGAGATCGTTCACGGAGATTGTGGAATCGACAACAGCAGCACTGGCGCCTTCAGAGAGGGCACCACAGAAAGCTTCGTAATCTTCCAGCAAGGCTCTTTGCTTCGGATTCTTACTGCAGATGGGGCAATCCGGATCTTTGCGAACCTTGATCGCGCGGTAACTCATCTCGAGTGCGTCATACACCATGAGTCGGCCTACAAGCGGCTCGCCAATTCCGGTGATCACTTTGATGGCTTCGGTGACCTGAATAGATCCAATGCTGGCGCAGAGCACTCCAAGTACGCCGCCTTCCGCACAACTAGGAACCATCCCGGGTGGCGGAGGTTCTGGATAGAGGCAGCGATAGCAGGGGCCGTACTCACTCCAAAAGACACTGGCTTGTCCATCGAAGCGATAGATAGAGCCCCACACGTAGGGCTTATTGAGCAAAACACATGCATCGTTGACCAGATAGCGTGTAGCGAAGTTGTCAGTGCCATCAACAATCAAGTCGTACTGCGAAAAAATCTCCATTACGTTGGAATTATCAATTCGAGTCTCGTGGATAATTACGTTTACATAAGGATTAATTTCTTTCACACTATTGCAAGCGCTCTCAGCCTTACTTTTCCCGATATCGCTCTGACCATGAATTATTTGGCGCTGTAAATTTGATTCGTCGACCGTATCGAATTCCACAATTCCCAACGTGCCCACACCCGCAGCCGCAAGATACATAAGGGCAGGCGAACCCAGTCCGCCGGCACCTACACAAAGCACTTTGGCATTCTTGAGGCGCTTCTGGCCCGTCATTCCCACATCAGGAATGATCAAGTGACGACTGTACCGACGAATTTCATCGACGGTGAGAGCCTCGGCTGGCGCCACCAGCGGTGGAAGGGTGCTCGTCACGTGTACTCCCCAATCAATGTGGATGGCGATGCGCTAATTCACTATGCCGAGGGTAACTCTGCCAAAGAGTGATCTATTCCCGCCAATCCGAGCACGATCCTGTCATGGCTGAGCCTCAGAAGTGGCCCCTCCCCTGAGCGCGAACTCCCAGTACGATCACTCCATGACTCGTCTACCCCGCGACGAACGGCGTGCCCAACTCCTGACCGCTGCTCTGGAGATATTTAGCACCGCCGGATATCACGCGGCGGGAATGGATGAAATTGCCGAGCAGGCCGGAATCACTAAACCAGTCCTCTATCAACACTTTCCTAGCAAATTAGATCTCTACCTCGCGGTGCTCGATTTACATATTGATTCGTTGGTCTACGAAGTACAGAAGGCGATTGCCTCCAAGAAGGAGAACGTAGACCGCGTTCACGCCACTACCGAGGCTTACTTCAGATTCATAGACAGCGAGAGTGAGGCCTTCCGCTTGCTCTTTGAAAGCGATGCGCTCACCGAACCGCAAGTTCAAGAACGTCTCAATCGGATGACGTATGAATGTGCGCGCGCGGTGAGCGCCGTCATCGCAGTTGATACTGGTCTTCCTGAAGAGTCGGCGATGATGCTGGGTGTGGGTCTGATAGGAACCGCACAAGTAACCGCGCGTTATTGGCTCAACCGCGATGGTCGCCTGCCCCTGGAGAAAGCAGCAATCGAGAAATTTTGCTTGAGAGTAGTCAGACAGGTGCCGAAATTGAAAAGATCGTGGCTGCTGCACTTAAAGACGGCGGTACGTTGAAGCTTGCAGACGATAAAGGCCGCATTGTGATCGTTCCTGTCGAAAAGTTGGCCTATGTAGAGCTGGGGATTCCCAATGAGCGAAAAGTTGGTTTTGCCGCAAACTAAAAGCCAGGTCCTTTAACCAAATGCCTTAGGGAGCCAGGCCAAGGCGTTGCATGCGATGAGTGTGATTCTCAGTAAGTTTTTTGAAGACTCGCGCGATATCCATGGTGGCAAAAAGATCAAAGAGGCCCTGATGTTCAACTGCGAGCGCCTGCGCTTGGGCCAACGCCTCCCCCACTAAGCGACGCGCCCAGAGCGCTAAACGTCCGGCCAATTTTGGATCATCGAAAATTGCTGCGCCGAGAGTCGTGACCAGGAAGTCCATATGCTCATCGGAATTAGCAACCTGCACAATAATCTGCCGTAATTCCAGATCGAGTGAATCAGCAATTTCACGGTAGAAATCAACCGCAATGGAATCTCCCACATATGCCTTTACTAAACATTCAAACCAATCAGCAGGCATAGTCCGTTCGTGGAAAGCTTCAAATGCGGGCACGAATTGACCCATTTCGTGCTCCACATCAACTCCGTGACGCGCCAAGAAATCAGCCAGCACGAAGTAGTGGTTGAACTCAATATTGGCCAGACGAGCCAAACTAGCTGAGTCGCTGATTGTTGGCGCAAGTTGCGCATCACTGCTCATTCGGAAGAAACCTGCCAATTCGCCATAGGCCACCGCCGCGCTCAATTCCACGATTCGACGGTCAAGAGTTGGGGCTTTAGCCTCAAGAGAATCACTCACGGAGGGAACTCTGCCAAAGAAGGCTACGATGAGCCAAACCTTGAAAGGAGTCTGGTGGCGTCGTTTATTGAGCTAGGCGTGCGCCCTGAGACCATTGAGGCGCTCGCGCCCATCGGCATCACCGCCCCGTTTGCTATTCAAGAGATGGTCCTCCCGCTGGCATTAAGCGGAAATGACCTCATCGGTCAGGCAAAGACCGGTACCGGAAAGACCCTCGGTTTCGGCATTCCGATCATCGATCGAGTCCTCTCCAAGAGCGAAGGAGCAACCGGCAGAGCACAAGCCCTGGTCGTCGTTCCTACTCGCGAACTCTGCGTCCAGGTAGCAGAAGACCTTCTAGTCGCCGGGCGTATCAGAGATATCCGCGTCCTCGCGTTGTACGGCGGGCGCGCCTTTGAACCACAACTTGATGCACTCAACAAGGGCATCGATGTGGTCGTAGGAACCCCTGGTCGTCTCCTCGATCTTGCGCGTCAGGGTCACCTAAAATTAAATGAAGTACGAATTCTGGTTCTCGATGAAGCAGATGAAATGCTCGATCTTGGATTCTTACCCGATATCGAAGCAATCCTTCGACTCATCCCAGAAGCGCGCCAAACCATGCTCTTCTCGGCAACCATGCCCGGGGAAATCATTACGCTCGCCCGCAAATTCATGGATCAACCGACCCACATCCGCGTTGCAGAAGAGGGTGGCTCGACAGTCGAAGGCGTTGAACAATTTGCCTATCGTGCTCACGCGATGGACAAAATCGAAATGCTCGCACGAATTTTGCAAGCCGAAGGTCGCGGAGCAACCGTGGTCTTCTGTCGCACGAAACGCACCGCTGCAAAAGTCTCCGACGAACTCACCGAACGTGGGTTTGCTTCTGGCGCAGTACATGGCGATCTAGGTCAAGGCGCTCGCGAACAAGCGCTTCGCGCTTTCCGAAATGGCAAAGTAGATATCTTGGTAGCCACCGACGTCGCTGCGCGAGGTATTGATGTCGAAGGCGTTACTCACGTCATCAACTACCAATGCCCGGATGACGAGAAGGTCTATCTCCACCGCATCGGTCGTACTGGTCGCGCTGGCGCTGGAGGAATCGCAATCACATTCGTCGACTGGGATGAATTGGCGCGCTGGAACATGATCAATACGGCTCTCAAACTCGATATGGCAGATCCCAAAGAGACGTACTCATCTTCTGAATGGCTCTTCACCGATCTTAATATCGCTCCCCAAATCACTGGAGTTCTCCCGCGTTCACAACGAGCGAAGGCCGGGCTAGCAGCCGAAGCGATTGAAGATATCGATCTCAAATCTAAGCGCCCACCCAAGGCAGCAGAAGGTCGAGGAAGTGATCGCAAGAGCGCACCTAAGAAGCCAGAGCATGCCAAAGTTGCCGCACCGAGCGCACCCGCACCTCGCAAAGATCGCGAGCGCAAGCGCACTCGAAGTTCTACTGGGGAGTAACGTCTAGCTCTCAGCGCTCACTCTTGCTCGGGCGGCTTTGACGTGGGGACCTTCGCGAACGCTTCCCGGAATCGCCATTAACGCCAATCGGAATGCGCGTAACGCAGTGTCTGTAATCCGTGTGGGGATCACTGGAAATCCATAAAGTTTGCTAGCCCAGGTAGGCAACGATTGCGCTGCCAGCAACGAAATCCCGGCCCACGCGCCTTGTGCTGGAGTCGCGTAACGCACCCAATCCGGCATCGGTGGAATCGCGATGAAGCGCGCACCCTCGCGTGCGTCATCGCTTGCCCTCAGCTCGGGTGCCTCCGTGAGATAGCGGTCTGCATCTTCATCACTCAGAGCCATGCCTGATCTTTTCGCTACATCAAGAAACGAATCCACCATGCTGACATGAACCCAACGCAGCAGATGGGGATCGTCTAACTTCAACTTTCGGTGCACCGCACGCACGCGTTTTGAGGCAACCTTCGCCTCGGTGGTGGTGCCATAGGTAACGATTCCGACATATTCAGCCGTGCGACTCAATCTCCCCCACGCATCCTCGCGGAAATTCGAGTGACTGGCGACACCTGCCATTGCAATGGGGTGAAGAGCTTGTTGAAGCAATGCTCGCACACCAGCAACAGCCATAGATGGATCCGCATGTACACGCCACGTGATCGACTCGGGGCCAAAGAGACCGATATCGATACCCATGCGCCCCTCCTTTACCCGTACCTACTCCGTGAGATCAATCCCCGCCCATGGCAGTGCAGGCGTGCCGGTGAATGCATCACAGTGTTGCGCAAAGTCGCAATATCCGCAGAGCGAAGAGGGGGTCGGGGGAAAGATCACATCTAATTCTGTGGGGCGAACCTTCAGAGCGGCCTCCGCAGCAGCCGCCTCCATTCCGATCTGGTCGGCCCTTGCAATGTGTCGTGCCCGACTCTCAGGAGTATGTCGATGAACTTGTACTTCGCCAGTCGGCAGATGATGGAGCTCCACTTGAACGCAGGTTTTGCGAAGTGTGCGCTCTGCTCCGCTGGCATAAATTGCCAGAGCAAGCGACGACGCTGATTCGGCCTCGCCCAATGGGTGACGTCCCGTCTTGTAATCAACTATGACCAATTCATCGCCACGTTCATCAATCCGATCTACCCTGCCTTGCAGCGAGAGATGGTCAGTAGTGAAGGAGACCGTCCGCTCAACCCCACGAGGTTCAAACTCTGGGTTAATCCGGGAAAGATATCCCTGCACCCAAGCCACAGCGCGCGCCAATGCACCTTGAGATTGTTCATCATCTCGAAATCCATCATCGCGCCAATTCGCTCGTACGAGTGCCCCGCCAGAATCCGGCGTGCGTGCCGCCGCTTCCAACTTCCACCAATCTTTCAATGCGTTGTGCACCGCAATACCCATAGTGGTGGCAGCGCGCGGCGGACCTTTCGGCAATTTCGGTGAATCTAAGTAGTTCATTCGATACTTACGCGGGCACGAGAGCCAGGTATCTAATCTCGTAGGAGTTGCGCTGAAGAGACGATTCGGCATGCCATCAAGTTCAGGTTGCACGTTTTCGCTCATACTTAAGCCTTAACGAATGCCCTGATGGCATCAGCAATCATTTGCACTGCGATGGCACTGAGAAGAAGACCGGCAATGCGGGCGATCAGAGTAACTCCGGATTGACGAAGAACTCTAAAGACGCCGCCGGAGGCTCGCAGAATCAGCCACAAAGAGAGGTGCACAGCAATGACTGCGGCAGCCAGAACTAATCCTTCGTTCACTGTTTCAATGCGCCGCACGAAAATAATTGTGGCCACAATCGCGCCTGGACCGGCTAGCAAGGGAGTCCCGAGGGGAACAAGTGCGATATTGGTATTCCCCACACCCCGATGGTTTTGATCTTTTCCAGTAAGAAGCTCTAACGAGACCAGTAAGAGCAGCAACCCACCAGCAGCTTGCATGGCGGAGAGCGAAATACCCAAATAACTCAGGATGAATTGACCGAAGAGCGCAAATAACGTGATGACTGAAAAGGCGACGAGTGTGGCATGGAGCGCCAACTTCTTCCGCTCCGCCGCACTCTTCTCTGACACCAACCCTAAGAAGATAGGTGCTGAACCCGGTGGATCCATGATGACAAAGAGCGCCACAAATACCTCAAGACCAAATTTCCACAAGGACATTGCAGCCGCCTCTTCTTATTGCTCTTCTTGGTGTCTACTTATCGGTCTTCCGATTACCTACTACTCTTACAAAATAGATATACCAGATGCCCTTGAGTGTAGTTGATCCCACACTTCTGGCGCCGTGAGGTTCTCTCCAAGTTCATTCATTTTTCCAGTCCCATGAAAATCGCTCGATCCAGTCGTCAAGAGACCAAGCTCTGCAGCGAGTCCACGCAATTCCTGGCGAGTCTTTTCGTCGTGATCTCGATGGTCTACCTCTAAAGCATCAAGTCCCGCACTTGCAAGTTCTGCAATGAACTCCGGGCTCACCACGCTCCCGCGCTTCGCGGCACCGGGATGCGCGAAGATCGCAATACCTCCAGCAGCTTTGATCAATCGAACTCCGTCGAGGGCATCGCTGGCGAAATGGCCTACATAAAAACGTGAATCGTTGTGAAGAAATTCTCGAAAAGCTACATCACGGTTAGGAACAATCTGCTTAGCCACCAAGGCATCGGCCAAATGTGGCCTCCCTAATGTTGCACCATCTGAAAGTTGATCCTCAACATCCGAAAATGAAATCTCGAATCCTTCATCTTGCATCTTTTTAATAATGGCTTTCATCCGCGGAATGCGATCATCTCGCGATTGCTCTAGCGCCTCAGATAACGCTCTGGAACCAGGGTCAACAAGAAGCCCCAACATATGGAGCGAAATACCCTCGTGGCTTCGGCACGACATCTCAACTCCGCGGACCAATTTCACAGGAGCAGAGAGCTCAGAGAGCTCACCGGCGGCCTCTTCCCAGCCGGCGTAGGTGTCATGGTCGGTCAGGGCAATCACATCAAGGTGGGCCGCCACTGCAGCGTGCATCAAAAGCGCTGGAGAGGTGGTGCCATCACTTGAATTGCTATGTGTGTGCAAGTCGATTCGCACTTTTCCCACCTCTCTTTCTTGCAAACTCTTCGGCAATACTCTCACTTCGCGGCCCACTTGCTGGCAGGATGCCCTCATGGCATCTGAGATTCGTACCTACCGCATGGTTCCGCGAGCGCGTCTCATGTTCGCGCTCGCTGGCCTCGTAATCGCTGTAATCGGCTTCCTCATGGTTGGCCCGTTAGGCGCCCTCGTCGGCGTACTCGTAGGTGGCGGCCTCTACCTCTGGTCGGCTGGGTGGGGATGCACATGTACCCCTGAGTCATTCGTCATCGATTCGGTGCGCCACACGAAGTTAGATTGGTCTGAAATTCAAGGAGTCGATTACTCGATTACTCGGCTTGCCACTACCGCGACCATCATCGATCAGCGCGGAAAAGTCTGGATTCTGCGGGCTCCCACAACTAGCGTCTTCACCCCCGATCCCCTCATGAAGAAGAAAATGACGGAGATCGAAAATTACTGGAAATCTCGACGCGGAAGCTCTTGGACCCCTAATAGAGATATTCAATCTGCGCTCAAACCGTGGGCTCGCGTTAACGATTAATCTCGAGTTACCACAAACGCACTACCCACCAGCAGCACCAGAATGCCCGGAATGAGTCCCCCCTGTGGGCGATTTCCCACGTGAAATATGGCCGCCAAGATTGAAGCTACTGGTACCTCGAAGAGCACCACCATCGAGACAATTGTGGGCGACTCATGCTCTACGACTTTATTGAGCATCGTATGACCAAGTATCTGTGCTCCTAGTACGAGTCCTCCTAAAATCAACCACTCTTTTACTGGGTTTTCAAAAGTAAAGAAATTGAGTTGATTGAGACCAATTGCGATGAGGAGTGAAGTGAGTGCGCAAGCTATGTAGCAAGTGAAAGTATGGAGCGACGTGTCGAGTGATTCGCGCACTTTGCTGCTTATCACAACATATGCTGCTGCAGCCGCCCCGCTTCCTAGCGCTGCAAGATCCCCCTCAAAAGTTCGCCATGAAAGATGTGCGTCCACATTGCTAATAATCACTACGCCAGAGAGCGCGGCGACCATGCCGAGCCATGAACGAAAAGGAATGTGGTGCCCAGTGATACGTGCCCAGAGAGCAGCGAAAATCGGTTGTGTGGCAGCTAAAGCGGTACCAGCAGCCACGCTTGTGAGTCGCATCGCCGAGAAGTAACCGAGGAAGTGGAGACCAAGAAGTACGCCCGAAAATGCGGAGGAGCGAAGCGCCCGAGCAAGCAGCGCGGGCGCCAACGTGGTCCGAACTCGACCAAAGGAGCGCCAGGCAAAGGGCAAGGTCACCAGGGCTCCGATGAGATTTCGCCACATCGCCACCATGGCCACCGGCATGGAGCCGGAGGCAAGGAGTGGACCTGAGGTCCCTACCCCGAGAACCCCCACTGCCAGGCGGAGAAAATTGGTAAATGAGGGCCGGGCAGTATGGCTTCGAGACGAAATCGGATCGTTCGCCGGCTGATCACTCATCACCCGAGCCTATCTGAGGAGCCTGGTCGCTTCGGCGCTCGATCACCATCGCGAGCCACCCTCAGGGGAGCTCGATCATTATGCGAAGACCCCACCCCCACGGAGCGGTTACGCTTAGCCCATCACACTTGATGAAAGTAGCCACTTGTTCGCTTGATCGATTGACCGCGAGGGGGTCCGCCATGAGCACGCTCGGTTCGCGCGTCTATATTGCCCGACTCACTGGCACCGCAATTTACGACCCTAATGGGGATCAAGTCGGCAAGGTCAGAGATGTGGTCGTTACCTTGCGAACCGGGAATCAACCACCCCGCGTCCTGGGGCTCGTTGCCGAAGTCCCCCCGCGTCGGCGCATCTTCATTCCTATTACCCGAGTTACCTCGATCGACCCAGGTGCCGTAGTGATCACCGGCCTTCTCAACATGCGCCGTTTTGAGCAACGCCAAAGTGAAGTTCTCGTCACGAGCGAGCTCCTCGACCGCACTGTCACACTCCTAGAAGATTCTTCGGCAGTCATCGTTGAAGATGTGGCGATGGAACAGGGACGTACACGCGATTGGCTCGTCAGCCGCGTACACGTCATGCGAAAGCCCGGCGGATTACGTCGTAGAGGCGCCACACTCACCGTTGAATGGAATGAAGTCACCGGACTCACACTCGCGGAACAAGATCAAGGCGTCGAGAATCTACTCGCAACCATTTCATCAATGCGAGCTGCAGACTTAGCTACCTTCCTGCAAGACATCTCTTTGAAGCGCAGAGTCGAGATCGCTCGCGGCCTCGACGATGAGCGTCTTGCAGACGTACTCGAAGAAATGGGAGAAGAAGATCGCGTTGCTATTGTGGCCGAGCTCGAAGGTGAGCGCGCCGCAGATGTACTCGGCGAGATGGACCCAGATGACGCTGCCGATTTGCTTCGCGAAGTGGGCACCGAAAAGGCCGAACTCCTCCTAGATCTGATGGAACCAGAAGATGCCGAAGATGTGCGGCGCCTCATGCGCTATGAGGATTACTCTGCCGGCGGCATGATGACAACCGAGCCGATAGTTCTCACGGCGGATGCCACCGTAGCCGATGCCTTAGCAACTTTGCGTCGTGCAGAGATTTCCCCAGCGCTTGCTTCACAGGTCTTTGTCTCTCGTCCACCAGTAGAAACGCCCACAGGTCGATTCATTGGAATTGCTCACTTCCAACGGTTGCTTCGCGAACCGCCTGCCACACTCGTAGGCTCTGTTGTCGATACTGACATTGAGCCGCTCTCTCCCGAAGCATCACTCAACGAAGTGACTTCTTATCTCGCCGCTTACAACATGGTTGCCGTTCCAATCGTCGATGAACACGATCGCCTTCTCGGGGCAGTCAGCGTCGATGACGTCCTCGACCACTTGCTCCCAGAAGATTGGCGCAATAAGCCACGCACTACGAACGGAGGCGAATAATGGTCCGCTCACAACGACTCGATCAACCTGTAGAGGTACGTCGCTCACTTCGACCTGCCTACGATCCAGAAATCTTTGGTCAAATCTCCGAACGTTTTGCACGCTTTATGGGAACCGCGCGTTTCCTGGTTTATATGACAACCGTGGTGGCGTTCTGGGTACTGTGGAATTCACTCGCCCCACACAATCTACGGTTTGATGAATATCCTTTCATCTTCCTCACGCTCATTCTCTCTCTGCAGGCTTCCTACGCTGCGCCGCTGATCTTGCTTGCACAGAATCGCCAAGCAGATCGCGACCGCATTCAGGGAGCAGAAGATCGCAGCCGCGATGAACGCAATTTGGCAGATACCGATTACCTCACACGCGAGGTCGCCGCACTACGTAACGCACTCGGCGAAGTCGCTACCAGAGATTTCGTGCGAAGCGAACTGCGCGATCTACTTGAAGAGTTAGTAGATGAGATGAAGAAGCGGGAATCACCGACTGCTTGAAATTCCGAGGCTCATACCAACTAACCCTCTAGGCTTACCTGCAATCGCCCGAGCCGCATTAACTATTGCCTGCGAAGCAGGGCGATCAGGATCACTCAGCACTAAGGGCAGGCTCTTATCTCCGCCTTCGCGGAGCTTCACATCGAATGGAATCTTTGCAATCAATGGAACATCGGTGCCGGTGAGTTGAGCGAGCCCGATTGCAGTCGCCTCACCACCACCCGTGCCAAAGAGATCAATAGGCTCCCCACAGTGAGGGCAGGGGAAGGCCGACATATTCTCGATTACTCCACTAATACGTTGCTTGAGCTGATGACCAATACGACCGGCGCGCTCGGCCACTTCCGCTGCTGCGATTTGCGGAGTAGTAACGACGATTAATTCAGAGTTGGGAATCATTTGCCCCAGCGAAATAGCGAGGTCTCCGGTTCCAGGCGGTAAATCGAGTAAGAGCACATCAAGATCGCCCCAATATGCATCTGCTAATAATTGTTCGAGCACGCGATGAAGGAGTGGCCCACGGTATGCCACTGGATCTTTGCGATCTGGCTTGAACATTTCCATCGACACGCATTTCACACCGAAAGCTTCTAGTGGAATAAAGGTTTGATCGATTGCAGTGGGGCGTTGCCCCATGAGCCCGAGAATGCGCGGGATGGAGTGCCCATAAACGTCTGCGTCGAGGATTCCTACTCGCTGGCCTTGCGCCGCCATCGCAACGGCGAGATTCGCGGTGAGCGAAGATTTACCAACGCCCCCTTTACCCGATGCAATACCAATCACTTTAGTGAGTGAACCTGGAGCTGCAAATGGAATAAATCGCTCCTCAGCCCCGCCGCGCAAGAGAGACTTAACTTTGCTTCGTTGCTCATCGTTCATGACCGTAAAAGTGAGATTAACCTTCGAAATGCCTGCCAACGGCAGGACCGCTGCAGTCACATCATCAGTGAGGCGATCCTTCATGGGACACCCGGCGATCGTGAGGCGAATGCCAATAGTTGCTACGCCCGCTTCGTCGACCACCACGCTCTCCACCATGTCTAACTCGGTGAGTGGTCGGCGAAGTTCTGGATCGCTCACGCCGCTGAGGGCGCGCGTAATATCTGCGTATAGCTCGTTTGTCATTATCGCCTTTTCTTTATGTCGCAAATCATTCGGTGATCGTCAAGGAGTCTCTGGATCAAAGTGTGGTTTGACTGCTGAAGTAGCAGCAGGTGACTCCCCAGCATTAAGGAGCGAATCGACAATTGCCCGCCGAGGAGAACGTATCTGGCGAGTCACTTCACCGATGTCGCGAATCAGTTCAGAGCCGGTCTCGTCTTTGATTTGGGCCGTTGTTTGCGAAGTGAATTCGCGCACCTTGCGCAAAAAAGCGGCTGCCTCTCGCGCCATATGAGGGAGGCGATCCGGGCCAAAGAGGAGCACCGCAAGTACTCCGAGCCCGAAGAGCTCTCCCCCACCGATATCGAACATGTGACCAGCCTAATCCCGATCGGTAAGGTAAGGACATCTGAGCCTCGCTTTCCCAGGGGCCCTGCCCGCCTCACGAAGGAGCTCTCGTGGCCCTGCACTTTCTCTCCGCTGCTGACGTCCACGCACTCGTGAGCCTTGAGGACGTATTACAGACTCAGCGCGCAGTCTTTGCTGCCATGCATAGGGGTGAGGCGCTCCTCGCCCCACGTGCCCTCCTACCTGGGGATCACGACAGTGTGGCCTTTGCCTACCTGGCGCGCGCGGGCAAAGGCCTGCCAGCAGTGGTCAAAATGGGGAGTATTAATCCCACGAATACCGAGATCGGTAAGCCAGCGATCCACGCAACGATCTTGGTTTCGGATGAGAAGACCGGAGAATTGCACACCATCATCGATGGCGAATCAGTAACTCTCATGCGAACCGCAGCGGCCAGCGCGATAGCAGTGGAAACATTTACTTCTTCGGCGCCGTCCATGATCGCCTTCATTGGGAGCGGACCACAAATCATCTCGCATATGGAATTTCTCCATGAACTCTTTCCTACTGCAGCATTTCGCGTATTTGCACGAAATGCAGAACGCGCGCAAACTCTCGTCGACTTTGCACAGTCACACAATTTTAAATTCACTCTCGCAAAAAGTGCTCGAGAGGCTGTCGAAGGTGCTGAGGTGGTCATCACTGCCACAAATTCCACCACTCCGCTACTTGAAGCCGACTGGCTCGCTGAGACGCAACTGCTAGTGAGCATTGGCTCTTTCGGACCCGGCCGATGCGAATACGGTCAAGATATCGTTGCGGCGGCATCGACGATTGCGGTAGACGATGTGGAAACTTCTATACGCCAAGCTGGCCCTCTCGTTGAAGCGATCGCTGCAGGTACTCTTGACCCCACCTCACTGATCAGTTTCGGAGAAAAGTTAGATGCCGGATTCCGCCGCGCTTCAAATGACGACTTGTGGATCTACAACAGTGTCGGAATCGGTATTCAAGATGCTGCGCTTGCTGGATTGCTCATGCACCGAGCAGAAGGTAGTCAGTTTGGACGAACCATCGAGGTGTGAGGCGACTTAATTCTCCGGCGCCGCGACCAAAGTAACGGTAACTTCGGTGATTTTCTTCGCGCGCGAGTAAGCAATCTTTACTTTGTCACCAGGAGCATGCGAGCGAATAGCGACAATGAGCTCCTCGGCATTTGAAATGCTTCTTCCGTCGATGGAGACGATGAGATCCCCCGAAATGAGACCTGCGTTATCGGCTGGTCCCGAAGCAACCACTGCCCCTGGAACATTAGAGATACGCGCACCAGGCCCAGCGAATTGCAGATCGAGCGAGACTCCCAAAATGGGGTGCGAAGATTTTCCGGTCGCGATTAATTGCTCGGCAGTTCGCTTTGCTTGATTAATGGGAATAGCAAAACCCAAACCAATCGATCCAGATTGCCCGCTAGAAGAACTCATTGACGCAATAGCTGAGTTGATACCAATAACAGCGCCAGTTGCATCTACAAGCGGACCACCAGAATTTCCAGGATTGATAGCAGCATCCGTTTGAATCGCATTGATAAACGAATTTTGTGCGTCCAGGCCACCGCCGGTACTTACAGGACGATCTTTGGCGCTCACCACTCCGGTAGTTACCGTTCCGGTGAGACCGAGCGGGGATCCGATGGCAATAACAGAATCACCCACTACAACCTTGTCGCTATCGCCGAGCACGAGCGCCTTGAGATTCTTCATATTTACTTTGATGACCGCAAGGTCATACGTGCTATCTCGACCGACAATTTCTGCGGCGACGCTCTTCCCGCCGTTAAATTGGACAGTGATTTTTCCTGCACCATCTGCGGCATCATTTACCACGTGATTATTCGTGAGAATGTACCCATCGGAACGGATAACAAATCCAGATCCTGTCCCGGAGCCAGCGTTAGACGTAGTCGAAATCGAAACTACCGAGGGCAGGACTCGAGCGGCGATTCCAGCTATTGATCCGGGGGCACGTTCAATCGCGGCGGTAGAGGTTGTAAGCGCCTGCCCGTCAGCGGAATTTGCAAATTGCGCGCGAACATCGGGTGTAGATCGAGCATCGGAGTAGCTTGCTGCGAAGTATCCAATGCCGCCGCCAAGCACTCCCGCCACGAGCGTCATCGCGAGTGCAAGACGAATAGGAAATTGTGGCTTGGTCGCAGGCAGCGGAGTTGCTGGCATTGCTGAGGTGAATGATGTGGCGACAGGTTGACTCCACCACGGAAGTTCTTCTCCTGGTCCTTGATTCATCACTCCCCCATTTCGCTTCTCAATCTATGCCCAATATCGCGACTATCGCGCACTCGCTTTGGATCTTGCTGAAGTAAGTCTGAAAACTCCCTGGGTATTAGAGGCGGAATGCCACCAGCACGCCATCGCCCACCGGGATGAGCGTGGTACGCCAGCGTTCATCATCGCTCTTTAGGTGGCGTCCCGCCTCTCGAATAGCGATCGTCACCTCATCGCGCTGGGCCGGATCGGGAACCTTGCCCTCACCCAAAGCGTTTGAAATGAAGAGGATGCCACCTGCTCGGAGAAGGCGATGAGACTCTTCGATCGCCACCGCCAAATCACGCGCATCAAGCCGGAGGGAGACCATGTCATAGGCCCCGTCGGTCAATCTTCCGAGGAGTTCCAGCGGCTCACCAGAGATCAATCGGATTTGTGTGGCAGGGTATTGAGAGAGAGATTCGCGAGCTAGCCGAATATGTTCGGCCTCCGCGTCGATGCTTGTGAGCACAGCATCTTTATCTAAACCGCGAAGCAGCCATAACGCTGTTACGCCGACTCCCGTGCGAGCTTCGACTACATTTCTGGCATCAATCAACTCGGCAAAAAATGCAGAGAGCGCACCCACTGCTGCGCTCGGCTCGTTGCTACCCACTTCTAGCGCGCGGGCCCGCGCTGCGATCAATGCCTCATCTTCACTTCGGAAATTTTCGATGAAAGCATTCACACTATTCATTGTTTAGCCAACCATTCGGTGAGGATTCGAACTCCATAGCCAGTACCGCCCTTGATATTTTCCCCAGCATCCACTTCGGACCTGCCGCTGCCTGCGATATCTAGGTGAGCCCAGCGATAATCGCCCACAAAATGCTGCAGAAAAAGTGCAGCGGTGATGGAGCCAGCTCCTACGCCTCCGGAAGAGGTATTACTTAAATCTGCAATATCACTACGAATCGATTCACGGTAATCATCTACTAATGGCATCCGCCAAGCACGGTCGCCAGAGGCCAGCCCGGCTTCTTCCAGCTCGAGTGCGAGCTCATCATTATTGGAGTAAAGGGCGGCATATTGTCGACCTAATCCCAAGGTAGCTGCTCCAGTTAACGTTGCCATGTCGATCACCACGTCTGGTTTCAACACAGTCGCGGAGTACGCAAGCGCATCCGCCAAGACCAGCCTGCCTTCAGCATCCGTATCCTTTACCTCTACCGTGCTTCCACCAAAGTGAGTAATGACATCGGAAGGTCGCTGAGCAGTGCCGGAGATGGTGTTTTCGGCACAAGCAAGGAGTGCCGTCACACGGACCTTAGGTTTAATGACCGAAAGGGTCGACATAGTGCCGATAATGCCTGCCACTCCAGCCATATCGCTCTTCATAGGAATCATGATGTCGTACGGACGTTTAAGCGAAATACCGCCGGTATCGAAAACGATTCCTTTGCCTATGAGAACTACGTGGGGCCACTTTGCGCTTCCGCGTGGGGCATAGGTTAATTCAATAAAGCGAGGACCACGGTCGCGCGAAGATTTTCCGACAGCGAGAATTCCGCCGAAGCCTTCTTTCTCAAGTTCACGCTCTTCGCGAACGCGACTGCCTAGACCATGAGCCTCGGCAACCAAGACCGATTGCGCAGCCATCCACGCAGGGCTCTTGATATTTGCTGGAGTGTGAACCAAATCTCGGGCTAGAAAAATACCGTCGATGACCGATTGAGTGTGCGCTAATTTACTCCACTTTACTTTTGTATCAATTTCAATTCTCTCTAATTGTTTAATGCCTTCGGAGAGAGACTTCACCTCATTAAACGCATATGTTGCTAGAGAGAGCGAGGTGAGGAATGCACTCGCATGAGCTAAACCAATGTGGACCGAGATGCGGCTCTCTTTACCGCGTACACGACGACCTGCCGCTGCTCCGGCTTTGCGCACCTCTGCTGGCCTGGCCGATCCGAGCCCCACAAGGATTAATCGACAGCGCACCCCTGAACCTGATGTAGCCGAAGTGGTTGCTGAGAGTTCACCGACCTCGCCGGCTCCACCCGTGAAGGTAGGAAGATCGACCGCAAGGTCGCGATCAAGAACATAGGAAGCGAGATGTGAATCTAGATCATCTGCGCGAACGGCGAGGATCCGTGTTTCGGTGGTGCGCGAGGCGCCAATTACCAGCCGTGGCGGCATGGCCTACTTCTTAACGAGAAGAACTGCTGCGTGTAAGGCATCGCCCAATTCTTGGGCTTCTGCGCCATTGAGTTCAACGACTAGGCGGCCGCCGCCTTCGAGTGGAACTCGCATCACCAATCCGCGACCCTCTTTGGTGACTTCCATCGGACCGTTTCCAGTCCGCGGCTTCATGGCGGCCATACATCACTCCTCGGGGTTGGGGTTTTTCCCTCTCATAAGTATCCCAGAGGGGGCGCCCGGAGACCAAAATCCGCTCGTTTCCACGCTTGAATCGGCAGCTCCGAGCCGTTTCTTACCCTTCAAACTCCTCCGAGATCCCCAAAAAACCGAGCAATCGAGCGCGCCCTTGGCGCAAAATGACCTCTACTGAGCGAGTAGGCACGCCCAGCAGGGCGGCAATCTCCTCCGGGCTGCGCCCCTTCACGTAATGCAAGGTGATCAGAATCTGCTCCTCTTGGGGCAGGCGAGCGAGCAATTCGGGGGCGCCAAGGAGCGGACCCAGGGAGTTGTGCTCATTCACGCCTCTGACGGTACCGGGCTGGAGAGCGTGAATGGGTCAACTTTGGAGGGAACGAGCCAAAGCCTTTAATGAGAATTTCACACTGCCCAGTAAACCCACGCGGGCAAAGGGCCAGAGCAGGGCTCCCAGATATCCGAAGGGCACTTCAACGACTTCACTCCAGCGAAAGCGAGAGGCCTCTCCCCGTGGCTCCACGATGAATGTCCCGGTTCCTTTTACAACGCTGCCTGTATGGAGAACGTCGCATCGAGTAGGGGCCTCCCATCGAGTCACCGTCATGGTGTCGAGAAAGCCGAAGAGTGGGAGTCCCTCTGCCGATGCTTTTCGCGCCCGCAACCCGGTGAATGCTTCAATGCGCGCACCGACACCAGCGCGAAGCGCACCCGGCTCAACCCACACTTGTGTGAGTGCCATCCACTCGCTCTGTCCCTCCCAGTCAACAATGGCATCCCACACGCGGGCAGGAGGGGCATCAATATCAATCACAATTTCAATTTCGCGAGTTATTGGAGGTGGAGACTTAAATCCTAGAGCGCGCGGCGCCGTGCAGACCCAGAGAAGTGCAACAAGTATCAGCACTCCGCCCATAACCCATTCGCCCGTGCTTAATCCCCACATTTCTAAGAATCACTCTCGCACGCATCTAGAGCCTCATCTACCGATTTTGTCCATCTAAGGATTTCCCGCTGACCAGACTTGATGAAACCTTTCTTTGCCAGGTGATCAATTTGATTGTGCAAGAACGCAAAATCGTCATAAGGGTCAAGCACTACGACTGGATGAGAGTGGAACGAGAGATACCTACCCACCCAAATTTCAAAGAGCTCTTCAAGCGTTCCGATTCCTCCAGGTAACGCCAGAAAAGCGTTTGAATGCGATTCCATGAGCCCCTTGCGCACTCTCATATCGTCGACGATGATCAATTCGTCGGCCTCAGTATCACCCACTTCTCTTTCCATCAATGCTTGCGGAATGATCCCAAGCGTGTGTCCACCCGCAGCGCGAGCGCCTTGAGCAACAGCACCCATCATTGAAATATTTCCGCCACCAGAGACAAGCCTCCAGCCACGTTCGGCAATTCCTTTACCTACATTGCTTGCTAATTCAATATATTTCTCGTCGATGTCGAGCGAAGAGGAACAGTAGACACATACTTTGATCTCGGTCATGAGAGCCATTTCAAGAGCGTAGAAGCGCCTTCATAGATAAGCGAGATATCTACATTCTCGTCTTCGGTGTGGGCAAGCGCTGGATTTCCCGGGCCGTAATTCACCGCGGGAATACCGAGCGCCGAAAAGCGAGCAACATCTGTCCAACCAAATTTTGGAGCTGGAGGTTCACCCACAGCAGCAATAAAATCTTGCGCGATCGGAACATTGAGTCCCGGGAGTGCGCCCGGTGCGCGATCAACAATGGTGAGCGCGTATCCATCAAAGAAGCGGCGAAGGAATCGTTCCGCATCTGCCTCACTCTTAGACGGGGCGAATCGATAATTAACGGCCACCACAAGTTCATCTGGAATCACATTTCCAGCAACGCCGCCCTTGATGGCCACTGCTTGTAATCCTTCACGGTATTCAAGTCCATCAACGATCACGCGCTCAGCTTCGTATTCAGCCAGCGCAGTGAGAATTTCATGTGCTTCATGGATCGCATTTTCTCCGAGCCATGCGCGCGCCGAATGCGCCCGAACTCCACGCACGGTCACTTCGGCTCGCATGGTTCCCTGGCATCCACCTTCTACTACTCCATTGGTGGGCTCCAACAGAATGGCAAAATCGGCTGCAAGTTGCTCCGGCGAGTTCACTGCGATGCGCGCAAGTCCATTCCTGGCCGCTTCAACCTCTTCACATTCATAGAAGAAGAAAGTCAGATCCGCTCGTGGGTCCGTAAGAGTGACAGCAAGGTGGAGCTGGATCGCTACGCCGCTCTTCATATCAGTGGCGCCGCACCCGTAGAGGCGCTCACCTTCGACAGTGCTGGGCAGGTTATCTGCGATCGGTACCGTGTCGATATGACCAGCCAACACAACACGCGAAGGGAGGCCGAGTTCAGTACGGGCGATGAGGGAATTGCCGTCGCGAGCGATGGCGAGGTGGGGGGCTTGCGCGCGCAAGGCCTCCTCGATGGCGTCAGCCAGGGCCGCTTCCTCGCCGGAAACGCTAGGAATATCAATTAACGCCGCCGTGAGGTCGGCTAAATCCGCATGAAGATCGAGCACACGGGTACGGTATCGGACATGAGCAGCACATCTAGCACCCACTCGCGGGCACGGGCCACCGGCCTGGCCACTCGCCATGTCAGCGGCAAGATCCTGGACGTTTTCTTCCCGGCACCTTCGCTAGGAGAACTCCTCCCCGTCACCCTGGCTCCGCTGGTGGCCCACGACGAGCAACGGCGCGTCGCTACCGAACTCGTTACGTGCGATATCGATCTTCAAGCACCGCCCACCGATGTCGCTGATGTCTACCTACGTTTACACCTCCTCTCACATCGGCTGGTAGCCCCGCACAGTATTAATCTCGACGGCATATTTGGTCTCTTGCCGAATGTGGTCTGGACCTCTGCCGGTCCCTGCGCGGTAGATGATTTCGACGAGGTACGCCTGGCGCTCAAAGCCCGCGGCTCTCTGCATGTCTACGGTGTCGATAAATTTCCTCGCATGGTCGATTACGTGATCCCGAGCGGAGTACGTATCGCAGATGCGGACCGTGTCCGACTCGGTGCACACCTTGCTAGTGGTACGACCGTCATGCACGAGGGTTTTGTGAATTTCAATGCCGGCACTCTGGGCGCTTCAATGGTGGAGGGTCGAATCTCAGCAGGCGTCGTAGTGGGAGATGGCAGCGATATCGGCGGCGGCGCCTCGATCATGGGAACTCTCAGTGGCGGCGGGAAAGAGGTTATTTCCGTCGGAAAGGGTTCGTTGATCGGAGCTAACGCAGGAATCGGAATCTCTTTGGGCGATGAATGCATCGTAGAAGCCGGCGCTTATGTCACAGCGGCTTCCAAGATCCGTCTACCCGATGGCACTGTGGTGAAAGCCCGTGAACTCTCTGGAGCGCGCGGAATGCTCTTCCGTCGGAATTCGACTGATGGCTCACTCGAAGCATTGCCCCGCAGCGGAAATTGGGGCGGTCTCAATTCGGTGCTTCACAGCAACGATTGAAAGTGCGCAAACTTCTTGCCCTAGTACTTACTGGCGTACTCCTTAGCTTGCTAGGTAAGTGGGGATACGCACGCGTACATGACGCGTTAGTACTTCCGGGCTGCACCATTACCACTGAAGCTGAAGAGTTCTCTCTCGACAGCGAGCAGAGTGCGAATGCGGCAACAATCGCGGCGGTCGCCTATCGACGAGGCATCCCTGAGCGAGCGATTTCGGTGGCCTTTACTGCAGCGCAACAAGAATCAAAATTACGTAATCTTGATTATGGCGATCGAGACTCACTCGGAATTTTCCAGCAACGACCCTCTCAAGGATGGGGCGATCGAGCATCGATTATGGATCCAGCCCGCGCAACAAGCCGCTTTTATAGCGCATTGATCTCAATACCGGGTTGGGAGAAAATGCCGCTCGCCGAAGCAGCTCAAGAGGTCCAGCGGTCAGCCGCGGGTAGCGCGTATGAAAAGTGGGAAGGGCGAGCACTTGCACTCACTCAAGCGCTCAACGACCCCACACTCATCGCCTGTCGTTTCCATAAATTTGGTTCTCATGTTCATACGCCGGCTGAAGATGTCATCTCGCAAGCGAGTGAAGAGTGGGGAAAAATAAGAGCTACCCACTCGGGCAGGGTCATCAAGATAACTTCCTGGCAGAGAACTCGTGTTGCCCTTTGGTTCATGACCCATGCCAACGAGTATGGAGTTTCGCAACTCAGATGGAATCAGGTGGAGTGGGACAGGTACGGGGTGAAGAGCAAGAGCGCAAAGAAAGTGTCTACTCTCACGGTGACACTTCAATAGTGTTACGAAAGGGCCCGGACTTCTGACACCTCAGATGCACTTAACCGTACTGCACAGATGATCAAGCTCGCTGGGTGTTCATCAAGATAATCTCGAAGTAAGGCAAGAGAGGTATGCGGCGCGAAGAGACCAAATGATCCGACACTCACCTCGCCGGTCACAACCACTCTGCCATTCGATACTGCTACCTGCTCGACCGTTGCGGCCAAGCCTTCTTCATCAAGTGCTCGGAGGTCTTCGAACTCGAGTGGAATTTGCGTTAGTAGCGCCACTTCGAAATGGTCAGCGATTCCAATGAGTGAAGGCTCTTGCTTGGCGCGCGCGAGAGCGCGAGCCGTTTGGCGCGGAAGAACTCCCGGAGCCGTCCAGAGTATTGGCCTGCCGGCACTCGCAAGTTCACTCACGAACGGCATGAGTGATGCAACGTCTTGATTACTCACCACGAGAGGCGCGCCTTTCATGGCCCCGGCGACAGACTCTGCCACTGCGTAACGATTGATGCCTCCCATGCGAATGATGGAAATCTTGCGTTTCTTTAAATCCTGAAAATATCTAGGGCTGAATTGTGAATCACTTCCTACTACGTAGACCTGATTGATTTTGCGACGGATTAATTCGGTAGCAACTCGAGTGTCAAATTCAGCTCCGGAGGAAATATAGAGCGGCGCCTTGAGCTGTTGTGCTAGCGGTGCCGCAGTTATCGCCTCAACTGTTTCAGTGTCAACGGTGGTCAAGACTGCGAACTTAGCGTTGGGGAAACTGAACTTCCCTACCGCAATGGAAAGCAAGGTGTCATCCGATGAGGTAAGCGATACCACCGGACGTTGAATATAGGTAGAAGGCAAATTTAGTCGCGACCGAAAAACCTCTCCCGAGAGTTTGGAGCTCTTTCCCGTACTAGAGAGCGCAGTGATGCTCTTTACACCGCCGCCGCGAGTTCTCGTCTCAATGACATATGAGGCGACATCGGGCAAGAGAAACGCTTTCGCCATCTCCGATTGGGTTTTTGATTTAGTCCAGGTGGCATAACCCGGGTTGAGCGATAGATCCAAACTCCAAGGATCCGGTACTGATTGCAGCCAAGTGAGATTGCTCCCCCATACATCGATGACATCCTGTGTATGCCCCCCAGAGGAGGTAAAGAAAAAGGTAGAAACGGGCCTGCCTTTAAGTGTGACAGCTAATCCATTCTGCTCATCGGCCGCAGTCGCATTCACCGCATCAACCCACTTACTTCCCCAACCCACTTCTATCTCTTTGCTATATCCCACGAAGGAGAGATCCTTTGTGGAGCCATAGATATCGCAATCGCACTCAGTGCGAAAAACACCCTGTTTCGTAAGCGCATACGAACGAATAGCAATGACCTGAGCTTGTAAGGCAGCCGCTGGCCACGAAGAGGGCATCTCGCCAATTCCCTTTAAATACTCGTCGTGTAGGCGCACGTCGTTGGTGATCTCAAGACGGGGACCATCTTTCGTCTTGACCGTCGTGATATGTATTTGGCCATAGCGATACTTGTTGGTGGTGGTGTTCACTACCCCCGCTGGACCGTCAAGGAAACGTGTGCCACTCCATCGCAGAGTAAAGGTGGGCGCCGGTGGCAAGGGAGTGGCCGCGACTCCTGGCAGTAGATACGTCAATACGGTGCCGCTATTTGTGGGAGTTGCGGTGATCTGGGATCCGGGAGCAACCTGCGCAGTTGGCGTATCTACGATGGAGGGGATCGAAGAGAGATCACTTCCCCAGATCTGTGAAACTACACTGTTTGTCTCGCCTGCAATCGCATCAACTCGAAATGAGAATTTAGTGAGTAGATGGCCGATATTTACTCGGAGGGAACCATTGTCTGGAAAA
>RGER01000300.1 GCA_009917815.1 Actinomycetota bacterium | reverse complement strand
GATTCTGATCCATCTGCGGTAGCTACCGCGACGCCATCTACGGCACCTGCGGCGCCAACAATCACCGCTATCACTCCGACGGATAGCACGCTCTCGATTGCCTTTACTGCGCCATCGAATACTGGTGGCGCCACCATTACGACTTACGAATACTCCATCGATGGTGGCACGCTCTGGAATACGCGCGCTTCGGGCAGTACCGCATCGCCGTTGGTGATCACTGGGCTTCGTAACGGAGCTGCTTACGCGATCAAGATTCGCGCAGTCAACGCAATCGCGTCGGGTACCGCAAGTAGCGCAACCACTGCTATTCCTCAAATTCCTGGCGCAGGTAAGCCCACCAACGTCACGGTCTCGCCACTTAACGGCGCCGTATTGGTTTCATGGCGAGCACCTGAAGGTTGGGTCGGCGATCCCATTACTTCTTACCGTGTGAATGCCACCCCAGGAAGCTCCGCATGTACGTGGACCTCTGGCGCATCTTCGTGTGAAGTATCTGGTCTCACCAATGGCGTTACCTACTCCTTTACTGTTACATCGGTAGGCGCCGGGGGAGATATCGACTTTGCGAATGCTGCTTCTACGGTGACCCCTCGTTCTTCAGCCACCGCACCGGTTGATGTGAGCGCCCTTGCGGGTGGCGGCGAAGCGTCAGTTTCATGGAGCGCGCCTACTGATACCGGTGGAAGTGCAATTACGGATTACTTGATTCAATTTAGCTCTGATTCTGGAACGACATGGACGACGTTTGTTGATGGGGTCTCTACCGATGCATCAACTACGGTTACTGGTCTTAACCCAGCGACTGCTTATGTCTTCCGCGTCGCCGCCGTAAATCCTTCTGGCACTAGCCCGTACTCCACTGCAACGAGTGCAATAACTACATTCGCACTTGGTCCTGACCTCGCGCTTGTGCCTGTTTCGCGTACGGGTGATGGCTTTACCTTCCAGCTCTCACTCGTGGGAAGTGGAACGGTTGCTGATTACTCCATCTCTACCACCGGCGGCACTGTGGTGCGCGATGGTCTCAACTTCACCGTGCGCGGCATGAGCCCTGGCGCCACCGCAACGATTGCACTCACCGCTGCTCGTTCCGGCTACTCCACTTCACGTGCCACCATCACCGGCACAGCACTGCTGGCTGGCACCACACCTTCATTGAGTGCCGTCACTAATACTGAGAATGGATTCACTTTCACTATTGCTAGTTACGGCGCTTCCGGCACTACATACACCTACTCGGTCAATGGACCCGGTTCTGTGGTCGATGATGGCAGTGGCACTATTCGCGTCGTTGGTTTGGCTCCAGGGGAGTCGGCGATCGTCACCGTGCGGGCTAACCGTTACGGCTATGTCACTACTTCGGCCACTGCGACGGGTGCGGTACTTCGACCAGGTGTGCCACCGACTCTCTCGGCGGCTACGAGTGGTCGTCGCTCGTACTCTTTCGTCATCCTGGATTGGGTCCCTACCGCGACCTATACATTGACGACGACCAATAGCGCAGTTGCCGTTCTTGAAACGTCAACCGTCGGCACCGAAGTAACTGCGAAGGTGACCGTGAGCAATTTGGGATATGTGGCAAGCGCACGCACCACTGTTCTGATTCAACGTCAGGCCGTTCCCGGCTTGGTCGGTCACCTGGGCTGAAATGGTGGTCAATCCCGCGTTGGTCGGACTG
>RGER01000299.1 GCA_009917815.1 Actinomycetota bacterium | reverse complement strand
GTGGAGGCAGTCGCAGAGACAGATGTACACGTATACCTCATGTCCGATGTGCCTACCACGGCAGAAGCCGAGCTCCGCCAAACATATCCTTTTACACAATTCCACAGATTCCCCAAGGAAACCCCAGCAGATTTCCAGGATCTTTGGGCACCTCAGCACTTTGCCTGGAAACTCTGGCTCTTGAAAGAGTGCTCACAGAAGTTTGTCGGTAGCACAGTCTTATATATGGATGCCGGCTCCGTACTCGTGCGTGAGCCAAAGCCGTGGCTAGATGCCGTGGCTCAATACGGTATCTGTAACTTGGCCGACCCTCGCGAATTTAACAAGTACAGGTGTCATGACGCATTTGTAAAAGGGATGTCTATGACAGGGGAAGAGTTGGCCGCGAATCAGATATGGGCGGGGGCGATGTGTTTCGTCGGTGGAGACAAGATAGCCGTGGATTTCTTTGAGGAGGCTTGGAGATTAGGCCAGAAGCGTGAGCTGATTGTTGGGGCGAAGTGGACAGGCGTACAGGTTGACGGCTTCTGGACAGGGCATCGTCACGACCAGAGTATCTTGTCTGTTTTAACGAAGCGCATGCGAGTACCTGTATGCGATCTGGACACGGTCTACTGCGATGTCAGTCTTCGTCACACGTATTTGACGGATAGAAGTATCTATGTCCATCGCGGGATGTACAAGGCACATCAACAAGTGGCGCACGGGATTGATGATGCGTGGATTATCAACTTGGATCGGCGTTCCGATCGTTTAGAGTTATTCAAGAAGACGCACCCTGGGCTAGCGAATCATCTCATGCGTTTGCCAGCGTTTGATGGACGTAGTTTAGGGTTGACACCGAAGATTGCGCAACTGTTTGGACCCCATGATTTCAAGTGGAAGAAGTCGGTCATGGGATGCGCTCTGAGTCATCTTGCGGTGTGGATGCAGTTGATTAATGAGAAGCCGGATATCAATACGTATTTGGTGTTAGAGGATGATGCTCGGCTGTCGCCCGAGTGGCGCGGGGCGTGGGAAACCGCAGTAGACAATGGGCATTTGCCGGAAGGATGGGATTTGGTGTATTTGGGCGGGATTTTACCGCCGAATCGTGCTGGCTTTGAGGCTGTGGGGGTGGAGAAGATTAACGCATCTGTGGCTCGTGTAAAAGAGAATTGTTTATTTGGGCAGAAGGAGGACAGTCGTTATTTCCATTTCTGCGCGTATGCGTACGTGCTGACGCGCCGGGGAGCGCAGAAGATTGTGGACTTTATTCGGGCGCGTGGAGGGGTGTGGACGAGTGCGGATCATATGATGTGTAATATTGAGAAGATTCTCAACATATACTTTTTACATCCTCTCGTGGCTGGCTGTTATCAGGATGATGATCCTGTGTACCAGAAGAGTACGTTCAATGATTTTGATAGGAAGGATACCTTTGACAGCGATTTGTGGAATAATACGGAGCGGTTTAGTGAGGCGGAACTTGCCGCGGTGAGGCCATTGTCTGGCCCCTTGGATATCTTGGGGGCCTTGGAAGATGCTCGCGACTCCGCTCGCAGCGGCGAGGTTGCTGTTGCTTCTGTTGAAGCTTCGACTGCATACGCTCCTTCATTTTTGCATTTTTCATATTTTGTTGTAGGTGACTCTGTAAAGCACCCATATTTACCTTTCCACCCTTTCCTCCTAAACCAGCCAA
>RGER01000298.1 GCA_009917815.1 Actinomycetota bacterium | reverse complement strand
CGATGTTTTTCCTTCGGTGATGAACGCCTTGTATAGTTGAATGACTGTCTTGATTTCGTGAATGTGTATGAAATTGCTGATACAGAAATGTCTTAGGGCTTCTGTACGCGTTTCTTGGGGGACTGCGAAGGATTCTAGGAATCTGGGGTAGGCGTCGAAAGGGCTGATGGGTTCGAGTTCCATGGTGAGACAACGACTGCGGAGAGGATCAATAAGATGGGAGGAGTGGCGACTGGCGAATATGAAGCGTGTTAAATGGGAGAATGTTTCCATGGGTCTGCGTAGAGCTTGTTGGCTGATGAGAGGGAGGGTGTCTGCGTCGTCAATGACGATCCAGCGTAGGGAATTGGGCTTCGTGTGCGATCTCTTACAGAAGTCGTTGACCTTGTCGCGGATGGTGTGAATACCGCGGTCCTTCTCACTCGTGAGCCAGAGGACAGATTCCAGGTGGAAGGGGGCTTCTTTGCGGAGGAGAGTAATAAAGTCTTCTAGGAAGGTGGTTTTGCCGGAGCCGGGTGGGCCTGTTATGAATATATGGGGAAGATCGTGGATGGTTTCTCGGATCGATTGGAAAATCCCTTCTTGCCCGAAGAGACGACCCTTGAACTCGGGCATATTATTGGAAGGTTGGGGGTTTGGCTTAGGCCTCTATAGGCCCATAGGAAAGCCAGTCTAAACATTGCGTGTGGCAAAACGCAAGATGAGCAAGGATCTATACGAAGTCCTCGGAGTACAGCGCAGTGCCGACGCACGCGAGATAAAGAAGGCATATTTTGATTTGGCGAAACAACATCATCCCGATAAGGGTGGAGATGCTGAGAAGTTTAAGGATGTTCAGAATGCCTATGATGTTTTGTCAGATGAGAAAAAGAGGAGTGTGTATGATATGACTGGACATATTGATGGTGCAGCACAGAATAACAATCCTCATCCATTTGGAATGCACGGCATGCCTGGCTTTTCTGGAATGCCTGGAATGCCATTTGGCTTTCCAGGCATGCATGTGAATATGAATGATTTATTTGGAAATATGTTCGGTGGTGGCGGTCCTAAGAAACAGGCAAGGAGGCCAAAGGGTGCAAATAAGATACAAGATATTCCCCTAAGTCTATCAGATTTCTATCACGGAAAGAAGATTCGCTTTGACTTGGAGCGTAATGGATTCTGTGAGGATTGTAGTGGTAATGGTTGTGTAAATTGGCGCACGTGCGGGGATTGTCGTGGTTCAGGTGTAAAAGAGGTGATTCTCCAGATTGCTCCAGGGATGGCCGCAGTGAATCGCGGACCTTGTGGAGCGTGTGGAGCCGAGGGGAGATTGCGAGGAAGCGATTGTGGCAAGTGTACTGGACGTGGTTTCATTAATCAGACAAAGGCCTTGGAGGTTGTCATAAAGGCTGGGTCAGTAGTGGGAGATATTTTGACCTTTGAAGGAATGTGCAGTGATCACAAGGACTTTGAGAAGGCCGGGGATCTCTTATTGCGTCTGACCACGGCCGATGAGTCGGGGCTAGATATTATTCGCGAGGGTTCTGCCTTGCGGTATGAGTGCAAGATTCGTCTGTCGGAGAGTTTGCTCGGGTGTCAGAGGAAGATTGTATCGCATCCTGGGTTTAGGGATGGGCTGGTTGTGGATATTCCTGCCGGCACTCAGAATGGCGAGGTGTTATGTGTAAAAGGGAGG
>RGER01000297.1 GCA_009917815.1 Actinomycetota bacterium | reverse complement strand
CAACCAGAAATTCCACGACCTCAAGAATATGTTTCCGAGTGTGGGAATCATGACAGGCGATTTGAAGTTTCGCCCTGACGCAGATGTGGTCATCATGACCACGGAGATTCTGCGCAATCTGCTCTTCAAAGTCGATACGGCGACGAGGGAGCTGGGTATTACGGCCAATCTGAGCTTGGACGGGCTTGACGCGGTCGTGTTTGACGAGTGCCACTATATCAATGACCGTGACCGCGGGGCCGTATGGGAGGAGACAATGATTCTCTTGCCGCCGACGGTAAATCTTGTTCTGCTTTCTGCGACCATCGAATCGCCTGAAATCTTCGCTTCCTGGCTGGGTGAGCTGAAGAAGAAGCCCATTCATCTGATTTCCACGCAGTATCGTATTGTGCCTCTTCAGCACGGGCTATACTGTGGCGAGCAACTCGTTACGCTGATGGACAATAAGGAGCGTTTCGACGCGGGGGCGTATAAGGCCTGGCTACAGCATTTGACGCAACAATCCAAGGCAAAAGATGAGCACAAGACCCAAGTGGCGAATCGTCGTGCGGGTGGCTATGAAGATGGCCCCGTCGCACGCGGCGCAGCGGGGCAGAAGGCGTTCAAGTTCCAAATGAATGAACTGGTAGGGCGCCTGGATGAAAAGGGACTGCTACCCGCGCTCTTCTTTGTGTTCTCGCGGAAAAACTGCGAGCGTTATGCCGCAAATATGGAGCATACCTTGCTCGATTCCTCCGATACGGCATCTGTGAAACATATTCTGGACTTCCATCTTCATCGCTACGGCGACTCGTTGATGCGTCTACCGCAGTATCATACTTTGCGCGCGCTTCTGGAGCGTGGTATCGCGTTCCACCACAGTGGCCTCATTCCGGTTCTGAAGGAAATCGTGGAGATTCTATTCGGCAAGGGGTTCGTGAAGCTGCTGTTTGCGACGGAGACATTTGCCGTGGGTATCAATATGCCAACGAAGACGGTGGTGTTTACCGGCTACAGGAAATACGATGATGCGACGGGTGGACAGCGGATGCTCAATACGGATGAATACATTCAGATGGCTGGACGCGCAGGGCGGCGTGGCAAGGACGATAAGGGTCTTGTGCTTTACTTGCCCGATAGGGAGCCTGAGGGTGTGTCTGATATACAGCGCATGATGACCGGTGCGCGGGCCACGTTCCAATCGCGTATGACCTTTCACTACGACTTCCTCTTGAAGACGGCGCAGGCGAAGAATCTCGATTGGCTGAAGATTATGCGCCAGTCGTATTGGTATAAGCGCCATGAAATCGTTGTTGCAGGTATTCAAAAGGAGTTGGCAGCAGAGGAGGCTAAGTTGGCCGCAATGACGATTACGCCGCAAGAGGTGGCGGCTATGCAAGAGTACGATACACTTGTGGTGACGATGAAAATCGCCGTGAATGCCGCGAAGAAGGATGCGCAGCGTGCAAGATCTGCATGGGAAAACTCGCACATGGGTCCGCGGTGGAACACCCTTGTTAAGGGGGGGTGGTCTGCCTATTGCATCTCAAATCGCGAAGTCGATGTGCTCAAGAAGGAGTTGGATGCCGCGGAAAATCCGTCACGCGGAGTATGGCCGAGTATTGATGCTCTGGCTGCAATGGGGTTTGTGAATAAGCCTTTGGAGCAGTCTACGGATGAATTGACGCTAACTCCTCTGGGAGTAATGGCCACAGAAG
>RGER01000296.1 GCA_009917815.1 Actinomycetota bacterium | reverse complement strand
AGGCGCGGGAATATGCAAGCGCTTTAGTTCCGGTATATCCAGCAACGGCGAAATTGCCATCGTGGAAGATTAGTCAGTGCATCGACACGGTGCTGACAGTTCTGGGTGAAGTTCCCGATGTCATTCCGAAAAAAGTGCGAAAAGAGTTGGGATTTCCCTCAGCGTCGGCCGCCATCCAAGGCGTGCACCAACCCGAGACACGCGCCGAGGCTGCCAAGGCGCGTGAGGCTCTCGCTTTTGAAGAAGCATTTACCCTTCAGGTATTACTCGGAAAGCGCCGCGCGCAGCTGCGCGGACTTGTCTCGCAACCACGTGCGCTTCGAGGTGGCGGTCGGAGGGCAATGCGCACTCTTGGCACCTACCGAAGTATTGGCGCAACAACATTTCAGATCAATCTCGCTCATGCTGGGCGATTTGGCAATGAAAAATATGCTGGGCGGGGCTGCGCACTCCACCAAAGTCGTCTTACTTACTGGTTCAATGAATACTGCGAATAGGCGCAACACCATGCTTGATATCGCTAGCGGCGAAGCGGGCATTGTGATTGGCACTCACGCACTGCTTTCAGAGAATGTTTCCTTCGCGGAACTTGGACTTGTTGTGGTCGACGAGCAGCACCGTTTTGGTGTCGAACAACGAGATGCCTTACGGGCCAAAGGCGAACAACCTCATTTGTTGGTGATGACCGCGACACCGATTCCTCGCACTGTTGCGATGACAGTATTTGGTGACCTTGACGTCTCCATCTTGGCGGAGTTGCCTAAAGGTCGCTCACCCATCACCACACACGTGGTCTCGCAAATCGAAAAGCCAGCGTTCGTGGAACGTGCCTGGCAACGTGTCGTCGAAGAAGTAGCAAAAGGATTCCAGGCGTATGTCGTGGTGCCACGTATCGGAGATGAAGGAGTGCAAGATGGCGAGGCCAGTGAAGAGTTGGTGGAATTACCCGAAGGTGAAGAGGCTGAAAGTAAGCGCCGGCCGATTGCACTCCTAGAGATCGCTCCACAACTCATGCAAGGCCCGCTCGCTGCTGTGAGAGTTGGCATTCTGCATGGCCGTTTAGCGAGTGAAGAGAAAGATCGCGTGATGTCTGATTTTGCGCGCGGAGATCTTGACGTCCTCATCGCAACAACGGTGATCGAGGTCGGTGTGGATGTGCCGAATGCCACCACCATGATCGTTCTCGATGCGGAACGTTTCGGTGTCTCTCAATTGCATCAACTTCGTGGTCGCGTCGGTCGAGGAAGTGCGCCCGGACTTTGTATTTTGATTTCAGACGCAGAAGAGGGCACCCCTTCGCGTGAACGCCTAGACGCCGTAGCGGCCACTCTCGATGGTTTTGAACTTTCTCGCATCGACCTTGAACAACGTCGCGAAGGTGATGTACTTGGCACTTCGCAGAGTGGAAATAGATCTCATTTACGGTTGTTGAGAGTCCTGCGCGATGAGTCTCTTATCGAAAGTGCTCGCGCTGCTGCCATCTCTCTCTTAGAAACAGATCCGGAACTAGAAAGCGAAAGTGATCTAGTGGCCGCGCTCTCTGCGCTTGAAACAGAAGAGCATGTTTCTTTTATGGAGAAGGGATAAGTATGCGCATCATCGCCGGAGCCGCCCGCGGCAGAAAAATAGATGCTCCGCAGGGAGCAACGCGTCCTACGTCGGATCGCGCGCGTGAAGGCGTTTTCTCCACCATCAGTTCGCTCTTTGGC
>RGER01000295.1 GCA_009917815.1 Actinomycetota bacterium | reverse complement strand
CTAATCCCGTTTGCTCCCCTAGCTTTCGCGCCTCAGCGTCAGTTATGGTCCAGGATGCCGCCTTCGCCACCGGTATTCCTCCAGATATCTACGCATTTCACCGCTACACCTGGAATTCTACATCCCTCTCCCATACTCTAGCCCCCCAGTATCAGACGCAGTTCCCAGGTTGAGCCGGGGGATTTCACGTCTGACTTAGAAGGCCGCCTACGCGCCCTTTACGCCCAGTAATTCCGAACAACGCTTGCCACCTCTGTATTACCGCGGCTGCTGGCACAGAGTTAGCCGTGGCTTCCTTTAACGGTACCGTCACTCCCAGGATGATTAGCTCCCAGGTCTTTCGTCCCGTTCGACAGGGGTTTACGATCCGAAGACCTTCATCCCCCACGCGGCGTTGCGTCATCAGGCTTGCGCCCATTGTGAACAATTCCCCACTGCTGCCTCCCGTAGGAGTCTGGACCGTGTCTCAGTTCCAGTGTGGCCGTCCGCCCTCTCAGGCCGGCTACCGATCGTCGCCTTGGTGGGCCATTACCCCGCCAACTAGCTAATCGGACGCGGGCTCCTCTTCCAGCGCCAGGCCTTGCGGTCCCCGGCTTTGGTCTCCAGGTCTTTAAACCCAGGACGTCATGCGGTATTAGCGCCCCTTTCGGGACGTTATCCCCCACTTGAAGGTAGATCACCCACGCGTTACTCACCCGTTCGCCACTCTACTCAGGACCGAAGCCCCTTTCGCGTTCGACTTGCATGTGTTAGGCACGCCGCCAGCGTTGATTCTGAGCCAGGATCAAACTCTCAAGTTTAACTTTGAGAGAGCGATTAGGCTCCCATTACTTTGTTGTTACTGTCTTGTGTTTGGCTCGTATTGCTACGAACCGCTGACACTCGACGGGCTGGTTGTGCTCGACTTCTTTCGCCCCTCACACTGCGAGGATGCTACGGAAGTTGAGTGTGCACGCTCTATCTAGTTTTCAAAGAACCAAGGACTGTTTCGACCTTTCGGCCGGTCCCCGCCGACGCGACATCCAACCGTTTGGATATTGCCCCTGCCCTTTTTGGGGGAACCTTCCAAGCTTACGACTGCTTCCCTTGCCTAGTCAACCCTTTTTTTCGCTAACGGCGAAAAAACTTTTAGGAGACTTTCTCTGGCAGCGCGACGCTCTAGACCGAGAACTTCGCGTGAATCAGTGTCTTCTGAATGTAGGTGATCGCTAGATGCTTGTCAACACCCCAACTTATGGAGGTTTACACGGTTCTACACACTATTTGGAGGAGCTGGCGGGGAACCCGCCTGACTCCGACCTGCAGGTCACGCAATCTCGACGACTGCGACGCTGCGCTTTCCCTTGGACACCTTGAAACGATTGCCGAGGGCCTGCTCTATAGATACCTTCGCTCGGGGATCGGATACAGCGACATCGTTAATCGCAACCCCACCTTGCTCAATCAGGCGGAACGCGTCGCTCTTCGACTTCGCCAGCCCCGCCAGCATCACGAGTTCGGTCGCGCTCACGCCGCTTGCGAAGCGTTCTCGCGCGATCGAGGCAACAGGTGCCACCTGCTGCAACGACTCGGCGGTTGACGCGCCGCCGAATCGCAACATCGCGTCCTGCTGCACAGCCAACACTGCGCGGTCGCCATGCACGGCGCGAGTGACCTCCTCGGCAAGTCGTCGTTGTGGCGAACGCGCGGCTGGGTCGCTGAGCATCACA
>RGER01000294.1 GCA_009917815.1 Actinomycetota bacterium | reverse complement strand
ATTGACAATCTCACTACGTCACAGTGATGGAACTGCGCTTATCGAAATGTTTATTTTTGTAGGTACATAAGTAGGTTCGGCAGTACCCGGTAATTGCAATGAATTAAAGCCCTTATTCAAGCGCGCAAATGCTAATGTCTTTCCTCCGAGGAACGGCGAGGGGATCGCCATTGTGACTGCGCCAACTGTCGCACCGTCTGCACTAATCGACATGCCGTCAAGTCCATCTGCTTTCGCACCGATCACGACGCTCACAATTGAACTTTTAGCCTGTGACTTGAGATCTTCTAACGATTCACGCCCGTGGAAAGAGTCTTTGTCTAGATCAACAGCCCATCCCATTCGGCATTCGTACGGGGAAGTGTTTTCGTCGTATTCAAGTTCGGCCATAATCATCCCAGATTCTACGCGCACCATCATTACTGAGATCGCACCACACTCGACGATATCGAAGTCTTTTCCGGCTGCTAAGACGCTGTCCCATAGCTCGACCGCCCGCTCGACTGGAACCATGATTTCGTAACCAAGTTCGGCGGTAAAGCCCATGCGATTGATGTGCGCGGGAATTCCTCCAACCAGCACGTTAAGCTGAAAGGTGTAGTAGGGAAAAGCTTCGTTCGAAACATCTGTCTTAGTGAGTTTCTGAAGAATTGCACGACTCTTGGGGCCCTGTAAGGAGAGAGTGGCAATCTCGGATCGCACTTCCGTGAGAGTGTTGTCACTTCCGAGGTACTTTCGAATAATATTTGCGTTCTCTGGATTGGCCCCAGTGATGCGGACTCTGCCGTCTTCGTATATGAGCACGGTGCAATCGTCAATCATCAATCCTGATTGGCTGACTATCACTCCGTAAGCGATGCTCCCAGGATTCACTTTTTTGAGATCTCGGCTAAATACTTTATTGGCGACCTCAACTGCATTCGTGCCAGCAATCTCCCACTTATAGAGCATGGAGAAATCGATCATTCCGGCTGAGTTTCTGATTGCGGCGTACTCTTTCTCGGGATCTGAGAGAAAGAGCGGTACCGCTTGCCCGTTGACTGCGATGAAATCGCCCTCATTGAGTGCCGGGTTTACCCTTGACTGGAAAGGGCTCGGGTCTAATCCTGCGGGAATGCTCATTACTGGATCCTTCGCTCCTATTGAGACTAATTGAGTAGGCCCTTCATTAAAACAAATCCCTTATGGTCGTTCTAATGAGGGCCCTACTTCTGAACTATTATTCTTAGGAGGCGAGATCCTTGATCGCATCTGCACTGAGATGCTTGGCGCGAACGGTATAAAGAACTAATCCGATCACGATGGCGATCAAAACTGTCGCCGCTAAACCAAGTGCGAATGCATGTGTTCCACCGGTAAGAATTTCAAACTTTTGGATGATAAGCACGATGGAAACGCCAAGTGCCAAGATCGAGAGCACTGGCGCAATCATGCGCTGCCACATGTTGGTCCCTTCACTACCGTGATTCTTGAAGAAGAAGACGATACTCACGGATGCTCCGAGGTAAAGAGCCAAGATTGCGATTACTGCGATCCCACTACCCCAGAAGAACAAGGTAAGAACTGGATCAGAACCTGCAATAGCAAAAGCAATGATGACGACCAGAGCGGATATTGTCTGCACGACTGATGCACGACGAGGCGCTCCGTTAGCGGAGGTGGTACCCAGTGAGGCGGGGAGTACTCCATCGCGGCCGAGGGTGTAGAGGT
>RGER01000293.1 GCA_009917815.1 Actinomycetota bacterium | reverse complement strand
TAGCGACTCTAGACATCGTTGCTGTAGTGGTCTCTCCTCCTAAGACCGACCCTCGCGACTCGCTGCTTCCGCGGCCCATGCCGACGCCCACCGTGACAGTCACTGTGACCGCTACACCTTTGCCGAGCCCAACACCATCCCCGTCGAAGAGCTAAAAATGAATAACGCGAGATTTACAAAAGATGCTGCGCTGATTGGCATCGCCCTTGCGGTAATCGTTCTTCAATCCAGCGTTATTTCGCGAATCGCTTGGCCGCTCAATGGTCCGAATTTCATTTTCTTACTCTTCATTCCCTGGGTCCTCAGTGAGACGCCTTTTAGGGCGGCACTTATTGGTTTTCTGATGGGGGCTGTACTAGATCTAGCGCCACCTGGCGATGGCCCAGCGGGTCAATGGGCGTTGGTGATGACGCTCATCGGGTTTGGACTCGCAACGTATGCGGAGCGATCGAGAGATTTAGTGCAATCGCCTCTAGTGGAAGTGGGAATTTTTGCACTTGGTGCTCTCGCACTCCTACTTGCGTGGGGTACTTTGGGTTTAATGGTGGGAGACGATCGCGCGAGCGCGAAGTACTTCTTTCAATTTATCCCGACGAGCCTTCTATGGAATGTGGTTCTTGCACCATTTGTGTTACCAGTCGTTCGTAAGACAACATTCGTCAGGAGGGTTCGTCGATGAACGACCGCTCCAGTCGAAGATTGCTTGTGATGTCAATTCTGATCGGATCTCTTGTAGTCGCGCTTTTTGGACGTCTTTATTATCTTCAAATAGCTGCCGGGCCCAAGTATCAACAGGCTGCACTAGATAATCAGAGTCGCGATATTGTGGCGCCAGCGGTGCGCGGAATGATCTTGGATGATCGTGGGATTCCATTAGCGGTGAATCGGACAGGGTTAGTTGTAACGGTGGATAACGTTGCCCTTGGCAAACAATCCGATGGTGGGAAAGCGGTGCTGACTCGACTCGCCAAATTACTCAAAAGCGATTACCAGACGCTTTGGACGAAGACACGACTCTGTGGTGCCAAAGGTTCCCCGGAAATTGGGTGTTGGAATGGCTCTCCCTATCAACCCATTCCGGTCACTAAGGCGGCAGCATCTGAAGCCGCACTTCAGATTATTGAGCATGCTGAACAATTCCCCGGGATCTCTGCCAAGCCAGAGGGTTTTCGAACGTACCCCGCAACTGGTGGAGTAAATGCCGCGCACATCCTTGGCTATCTTGGGCCAGTTTCGATTGAAGATCTGAAAGGTAGCACTGCACAAAGTTCTGGACTGCATCCCAATGATTTGGTGGGTAAAGCTGGCCTTGAGTATCAATACGACGGTTACCTTCGTGGCCAGAGTGGTGTGCGTCGAGTCGTGGTTGATAGGACTGGAGCGGTTACCAGAACGCTGCAAGACACGGTGCCAGTCTCGGGAAATCATTTAGTCACCAGTATCGATAGCAAACTTCAAACCGTGGTAGAGCAGCAGTTAGCGGCCGCCATTGCGCGTGCTCGAGCAGGCGCTCCGGGGGATAAGCGCGGAGCCCATAAAGCTGATGCCGGCGCTGCGATCGTCATGGATGTGAAGAGTGGACGCATTATGGCGATGGCCTCGTGGCCCACTTATGATCCAAATATTTGGCTTGAAGGTTTAAGTTTCAAGCAAGCCTCAGATCTCTTTAGCGAAGCTGAGGGTGTACCTGCGCTTTCGCGAGCAATTCAGG
>RGER01000292.1 GCA_009917815.1 Actinomycetota bacterium | reverse complement strand
CCTTTCACAAATACCGTAAAGTTACGAGCCTCGTCGTGCATATAACGAGTATATCGCTTACTCTTTTAGACCACTCTAAACATTCAGCGATAGTGTATTGCCCACAGGAGGCTGGGCGCGTCTCCTGCGCCGGCCACTCGTACCGCCGGTCATGGCTGAATCGGCGTGGCTCATCATGTCCTCGGCCGAGACCGCTGAGGCCGAGGAGCTCATCACCGCTGCCACCGCGGGCTGGGTGGCAAAGCCTGTGGCCATCGGAGGCATGGAGGCGGCATCGTTCTCGGCACGACGAACCTCCTCAAAGGTGCGCAGGATGTCGTCGACACCGGTAGGGCCGGACATCTCACGGCGCGCCGTCTGCCTCTGCGGCTGCTCCTGGGAAGGCGCCGCGATGCCTCCACTAGCGCCGTAAAAGGCACCCGTGGGGGGCATCGCCGTGGCCGGATGGAAAGCCCCAGGCCCGCCATTCGCCGAATAGCTAGGAGGCTGCTGCGGTGCCTGCTGCGCCGGCGGCTGCACACCCATCGCCATCCCCATGAAGTTGCCGAAACCAGGACCAGCCTGCGAGGCCGCCGCCGCGGCCATCTGCCGGGCCAGCTCCGGGTTCCGCTTCAGAACGTCATCCATCGTCGGCATCTTGCTACGGAAGAAGGAGTTGCTCACGTGGCACATGAAGCCCGAACCACCGATCGCCATGACGAGGCGCATCTCGGGCGACATCTTCCCACGATCCTTGTATTTGTCGTACAGCTCCTCAAAGATCTCGTCAAAGTCCTCCACGTTCTCATGTACGGACTCGGACCAGCCGTCCAGCTTGATGTCAAACGGGTCAAAGCGCCCATTCAGCCACTCCATACCGGTAATCGCTCCCATCAGCATCTGGCGCTGGAACTTGATGCTCGTCTCCAAATTGCGAGCATCCACGAGACGGAAATACTCGGCCTTGACCTCCTCCAGGGAATTGTCCATGGTGAACTTGCGAGCAACGGGAAACCCCTTTTGCTCCAAGCGTTGAAGCTTATTCAGAAACTCGGTCTTCTCCTTTTTCTCAGCCTCAGGATCCCTCTGCGCAGTGGCCAGTGTTATACCGGGACCCGTGGCACTCTGGGAATTTCCGAAGAGACCGCCGAACATGCCACCGTTTTCCTTCTTTACACTTACGTCAATGGGACGGGCACCGAAATCATTCATGTCAATGGGGGAAGAGTCAATCACAATGGGCTCTAGAGGCTCCAGGGGGGTGGAGTCAATGCCTATGCTGCTACCGCTGCCGCCGTAAGAGGAAGAGGGTTGCGGGGGAGGTGTAAAAGAGGTGATGTTGACGGTACGGGAGGAATCCGGGACGGCCGTCACCATGCCACTGCTGCCGCCTCCAGCCTTGCTCGGATTCATCAACATATTCAGGCCGAGGTCGTCGTTAAGATCCCCGAGCTCAATCACATTCCCTATGCCACCATCGTCGAACCGGAGGGAATCTCCTCCCAGTGCCACGCGTTCCATGTCTGCGATGCTGACCGCCATCTGTTCTTCGTCTTGTCTCGCTTTTTAGGCTTTCGTTATTACGCATCGGCTGCTACTAGCATCAGAGGCAGCGGTCTAAATTTATGGTGCCCTATAACATATATGATGGATACCAAGGAACTTTGCGAGCTATTACACAGGAACAACACGTGGCATGACGCTAAAAAAATGGCCGAGGAAGAAGGCAGGT
>RGER01000291.1 GCA_009917815.1 Actinomycetota bacterium | reverse complement strand
GATGTCACCATCATCGGTGAGTGCAACGTTGGTGAAGATTGCATTGCCGTGTTCGATGGTGCGCATCGCGTTGGCGTTGGTGTTCCAACCAGTACCCGGTGCTACACCGAAGAATCCGTACTCAGGATTAAGTGCGTAGAGACGACCGTCTTCTCCGAAACGCATCCATGCGATGTCGTCGCCGAGAGTCTCTACTTTCCAACCAGGAATGGTTGGTTCAAGCATGGCTAGGTTTGTCTTACCGCACGCTGAAGGGAATGCAGCCGCGATGTACTTCGACTGACCATTAGGTGGAGTGAGCTTAAGAATGAGCATGTGCTCTGCGAGCCAACCCTCATCGCGTCCCATCACAGATGCGATACGAAGTGAGTAGCACTTCTTTCCGAGGAGTGCGTTGCCGCCGTATCCGGAACCGAAGGACCAGATGGTGCGCTCTTCTGGGAATTGCACAATGTATTTAGTGGTGTTGCATGGCCAAGCGACATCAGCTTGTCCTGGAGCAAGTGGTGCGCCGACTGAGTGCAATGCAGGTACGAATGGCGCATCGCTGCCCATCGCCTTGAGTACACCGGAACCTACGCGCGCCATGATGTGCATCGAAACTACGACGTACGCGCTGTCAGTAATTTGCACGCCGTACATCGGGAACTTTGCATTGAGTGGGCCCATGCAGAAAGGAATGACGTACATGGTGCGCCCGCGCATGCTGCCGCGGTAAAGGTCGCTCATAAGGACCTTCATCTCGTCTGGATCCATCCAGTTGTTGGTGGGACCAGCGTCTGCCTTATCTACTGAACAGATATAGGTGCGATCTTCCACGCGAGCAACGTCGGTGGGGTCAGATGCGCACCAGAAAGAGTTTGGTTTCTTGGTGAGGCGCACGAAGGTGCCGGCGTCGACCAATTCAGTAGTGAGTTTTTGCCATTCATTTTCAGATCCATCACACCAATAGATGTTCTCCGGTGTGGTGAGTGCAGCTACTTCCTCGACCCAAGCATTGAGGCGAGCGTTTGTACTAGGGGTCATAAGTTGACCCTCCTTCCAGGGAATTCGACAATATCCCTCCCAAGCCCCCTATTGCGAGGGGGCGCCGGGTGAAACGACTCACAACATTTTTACTGTTACTTATGCCCCGTTCAAGAGTAGGTTCAAGTACGTGAGCGATAACCAAGCTTTACGAATTGCGATCGTTGGTGCTGGCCCCGCAGGCTACTTCGCCGCTCAGGCGCTCCTTAACCAAGAGGACAAACCGGTCTTAGTAGACATGATTGAGAAACTCCCCACGCCCTGGGGCCTGGTTCGCAGTGGCGTGGCGCCCGATCACCCAAAAATCCGGACCGTTTCGAAGGTCTTTGAAAAGATCAGCGACGACCCTCGTTTCCGCCTGATGGCCAATGTGGAGGTCGGGAAAGAGGTCTCCGTTGCCCAATTACGAGAGGCATACGACGCAGTTGTCTTTGCCAGTGGCGCCGATGTCGGACGTTTGCTGGGCATTCCAGGTGAAGATCTGCCCGGAGTGATCTCTGCGGCCGAGTTTGTTCCTTGGTATAACGCACATCCTGATTTCGCAGAATTCAAAGTTGATCTCACTGGCGAGCGCGCCATTGTTATCGGTGCGGGAAACGTAGCAATGGATGTGGGTCGGTTACTTGCAGTTGATCCTGATGAATTAGCAAGTACTGATATTTCAGATATTGCACTAGATGCACTTCGCGTAAG